>CAYWTL010000011.1:0-18546 GCA_964460245.1 uncultured Syntrophaceae bacterium
TGATCCGTAAGAAATACGCACTGCTTCTCGTCATCACGCCGCTGCTCGCCGCGGAGGCACTCCTCCAGGGCGCCTACTTTGCAGGCCTGAAAGCAAACGTCATCACGTCCTGCTGCGGGAGCCTCTTCAGCGCCGATACGCAGGGGCCCGCCTCATCGTTTGCCGGGTTGCCCGCCTGGCCGATGCAGGCGGCACTGATCGCATGCCTGGCAGTGACATTCGCAGCCGGTCTCCTTTACGGTGGGCGCCGGTCCTGGGCGGAGTCCCTTTTCTCCTTCTCGAGCGTGGTTGCGTTTTTCGTTTCCGTCACCGCCCTGGTTTCGTTCATTTCCCCTTACATCTATGAGATGCCGACCCATCACTGCCCGTTTTGCATTCTGCAGCGGGAGTACTCATATGTCGGGTACTTCATCTATGCGGCTCTTCTGGGAGGCGCCATCCCCGGGGCGGCCGTGGGCGCCCTCCTGCCGTTCAGAGGCATCGCCAGCCTGCGGGACACAATGCCGGCCGTCCTGCGACGACTCGTCCGGGTTTCACTTTTTTCCTATTTCCTCTTTTCGGTCATCATCGTCTACAGCATCGCTGCTTCAGGGCTGATCCTGGAGGCGGGCTGACAGTCTGGAAGTTTCTCCGTGATGATCACGATACGATTGGGTAACCACGCCAAAGCAACCTTGCAACTTAATGATTTTGTCTGAAGTTTGGACAAGAAATCGTGGAAGTCCCCGTCCTTCAAGCGGATGGGTGCTTCCACGATAAGATGGCTCATGCCTCCTCCCTGAGCAAAAATTGAAAGCTGTTTGATTGCCCCTTGTCACCTCTTTGATCTTCATCCCATCAACGACGTTCAGGGTCGACCCGCACCGGGCACATCCACGGCGACAGCCCAGATGGCGGCCTCGCGGGCGTTTGTGCGCTGGTGTTCATGGAAATCCGGCGCGACGCACAGAAACAGCGTCCGGCGGTCCGGTCCGCCCAGCATGCAGGCAAACACGCCCTGCTTCCCCGTGGAGATTTCATCGAGTACACGGCCGCCTTCAGCGACGCGCAGCACGCGGTTGCCGATGGCGTCGGCGATCCACACGGCGCCCTCGGCGTCCATCGCCCCCCCGTCCGGCGCCACCTTGGCCTGGGGGAACACCTCCGCCAGTTCCCGGCCCTGCGGCAGGGGGCCGAAGCATGCCCAGTCGCGCCGCTGCCCCAGGGTGGCATCGGCTTTGATGTCAAAGGCCGAGATCCGATTGCCGAAAGTCTCATTGACAATCAGGGTCCGGCCGTCGGGCGTGATCATCATCGCATTGGGGAAATATAGGTTTTCCGCCAACACGCTCACCTTGCCGTCGGCATCCACAAGCGCCAGCCGAGCGGTTTCCAAGGGCGCCCCGCCCATCAGGTCGAAACCGAAATTGCCCACGTAAGCCCGGCCCTGAGCGTCGACCACCATGTCGTTCACCGGGCCGCCGGCAATGCCTGATAAATCCGCGTGCACGACGAGCGATCCGTTCGGTTCACGCCTCAGCAACTTTCGATCGCGCATGGAGACGACCAACAGGCGGCCGTCCGGCAGCCAGCCCAATCCGGACGGCTGGCCGGCGACCATGGCGATGGTTTCCACACGGCCATCCATATCGGCGGCAATCACCTGGTGCGTGTAGAAGTCGGAAACCCAGAGGCGGCCGTCATGCCATCGCGGCGCTTCCAGATAATCGTAGCCGGAAATCAAGGTGGAAAAATTGCGCGTCGTCATAAATCGGAGTCCTCCTTTCCAGGGTTGTTGTCGAAAGAAAGTTGAAAAACGGTTGCGGCCGGGCATTTCTCGAACTTTGCCGAAGCCGGAGGGAAAGCTGTTGGGTTTACCGAACAAGTGGAAAACGATGGTTCATAAATGTTCCTGTTGAAATGGAAAGTCAAGCGGGAAATGATGCCGGGTCAATCAGGAGTAGATTCTTTGATAAGGGTTGCCGCTTGTCAGAATTGTCAAACGTTCGACAACGGGAACTGATTGATTATAATTGCCTTTTTCTCGCAATCGGGAATCCATCGCGCCATGAGACGATAATCCCCGGCTTTTTTCTTGCATTCAATGAGTTTTTCGTACAAGAAAAAATTCAACTTGTGAGAGTGTTGCCATGCGCAAATCAGACGTATTTTTAATCCCGACCCTGATTTTATCCCTGCTTCTTTTTACGTCCCATATTGCTTTCGCTGTGAACTTTTATGACGGCGCCCGTGCACCAAAAGCCCTTTATTTTTTAACCTACTCTTCTGTTTATGTCGCTGAAAAGACGACGGACGCAAAGGGTGACACAAAAAAAAGTGATTACGGGCTTGCAAAAGTCGATGAACTTCTCCGCTTATGCTATTACTCGCCGGATTTTGTCGCAACCGCCCTCGTCCCGGTGGGATACATGGATGTGCGGTCCTTGAACCAGGACTCCTTTGGACTGGGCGACATCAATCTTGGTGCCGGCTATTTCCTGCCGGTCAAACAGGTGGATATTCTCCCGATGCTGTTCGTCAAATTTCCGACGGGAGAATATGATTCTTCAAAATCGGTCAATATGGGATCGCACCAGTACGACATCCGGCCGATGGTCTTCTTCTACAAGGCCTTTGGGGATTTCAGTGTGGATGCCGTTGCGAAATACTTCTTCCGGCTGAAAAACAGTACGAACGATGTCTCCCCGGGAAACGAATTGCACCTGCAGGGCCTTCTCGGGTATAAACTGACCGACCGGTTTAAAGTTGGCCCGTCGATCAATTGGATGATCAGTGAAAACAAAAGGCAATCCGGGGTGGACGTTGGCGACAGCGCCAGAGAAACGCTGTCCGTGGGCGCGGACGTCTATTATCGCTTCTCAAAAATCAGCGTAACAGTGACATATCTTTATGATGCCCATGTCGAAAATTCAACGAAAGGGCACTTCTTCCAGATCAAAACCGTTTACCGGTTTTAGTGACGGTCTGCGGTCGAAAGGCTGAACAGAGCCGGCTGCGCTTACAGCGGAATGACCTTAAAAAATCGACAGCGGCTTTCCTGCGACCCGCATTGACGCGTTTACCCGTTATCCCTTCTTCGATTTTATCGAAAACCAGTCATCTGCGCGCCTGTTCAAACGACACCCTTCTTCCGTACAAAAAGTGGTAAAGAACAATGGTCGCCAGAATCACGAAGACCATCGTCAGGTACAAACCGCGAAATCCTGTGAATGGAACAAGAAACCCGAGCACGTAAGGGCCAATGCCAAACCCCAGATCCACAAAAATAAAGAAGGTGGACGTTGCCAGTCCCAACCGGTGAGGCGGGACTGCTTTTATGGAAATTGCCTGGGCGCAGGAGATGAAGTTCCCATAACCCAACCCGATGATCACGCCGGCTGACAACAGGGTAATCCCCTGGCTGGCCTGACTGAACAAAAGCATGCCGATCGCATACATGGCAAGGCAAGGGTAAACGACAAAATTTGCGCCTTTTACATCAAACAAGCGTCCGGAAAAAGGTCTCGAGAGCGAGATCGTAACCGCAAACACAAGAAAGTAAAAGCTTGCGGCTTCTTCCAGACGGATTTCTTTCGCGTACAACGATAAAAAGGACAACACGCCGGAATAACTGAAACCGATAGCCAGGATGACAAGGGAAATCGGTATGGCTTTAAATTCAAGGTAATTGGAAATTTGAAAGCTTTTCACGGTTTTTGCCGAATCGTTTCCCGGCGGCTCACGGCGCGGTTCGCTGACGGCAAAAGATATGGCAAAGCTGACAGCTGCCAGTATCGAAGTGACGATGAAAATCATTTCAAAAGCTGCATGCTGAATCAAAAGGACTCCCGCAAAAGGCCCGAGCGCCACCGCCAGTATCGCACCCATGCTGTAATAGCCGATGCCTTCCCCATGCCTGCTGTGAGGAATGATTTGGGCGACGATCGTCCCCGTGGCCGTGCTGGCCGCCCCGAAAACAATCCCGTGCAGAAATCTGATTGTTGTCAATAAAAACAAATTGACCGCGGTAAAATATGACGCTGACGTGACAATGAAAAGCAGGGTGCTTGCAATTAAAATCCGTTTACTCCCCACATCTTCAATGACGCGCCCCGTTGCCAGTCGGCCGAATAAGGCCCCGATGATAAAAATGCCCGCAACAAGCCCTGCTTCGCTGGTGGAGGCATGGAATTCATCCACGGCATAAGAGGCAATCGTGACCATCAACAAAAAATGGATCAGAAACACCAGGGAATTGATCACGGACACCGTGATGAAATCCTTTGTCCATATCCGTTCTCTGTTCATGTCATCCGCCTTTGGATACCCATAAAACCGGCTTTTAACAAACATCGGTGAAGCCGGGCGCCAGTGCGCCGGCGAGTCCGGCATGCGGAACCGAATGAAGTTTCATCAATCGCGGATTGCAAGGGTTGGTACTGAATGGCCGGCCTTTCAGAGTGCTCGCGGGACTGCGCGTCAGTTGTCCATCAGGCTCTTCAGATCGAATGGATAGGACGGACAGCCATTGACTAGCATATCACTTTCTCCGAAATCTTGTCCCAACCTATACTTGCCTTGAGAGTCAATGTCAAATCACGTCTCGTTTGGGCTGCTGGTTCGTACGCGGATATTATTATGTGCCGTGCGAGGCAGAATGCGGAGATGCTTGTGAGATGGCAGGCGTTGATGCCCTAAAGGACATCGATGTGGTCGAACTGCACGATACCTTTTCCGGTGAAGAGCTGGCGGCTTATGAAATGCTCGGCATCTGTAAACCTGGTGAAGGAGTTGCCTTTTCGCGGTCCCGTGCCGTCGAATCAGGCGGCCGCTGCCCAGTTAATCCCAGCGGTGGGCTGCTTTCCATGGGACACCCATTGTGGCGCATCCGGTGTTCGAGTCGTCAACAATCCCCTGTGTATTCTGCGCCTTCGTACCCGCAGTTGAAAAACCACCCCCGCTGATGTTCGTGCTGGACCTGCGGACCGTCGGGGCTTTTTCGCAATAAGAGGTCATGGACCGTTTTCAGAAGGATTTTATCACAATTTTATCACAATCACAAAAAAAGAGGGGTCACAGGCCGCTTTTACGACTCGTAACCCCTTGATTTTACTGGTGGGCCAGGGCAGAATTGAACTGCCGACACTCGGATTTTCAGTCCGATGCTCTACCGACTGAGCTACCGGCCCATGCGTTTTTTCTTCTGTGGAAAGATACCGGAAACGGGAATCCCTCTATAAAATATCCCCCATGTTGTCAAGGCATTTTTTGGACCGGCACGTCCCCGGCCGTATCCTCAGCCGGGTCACCGCGTTGGTCCGTACGAACGACGATGGTGTCTGCGATCTTGTCGTGCCAGGCCTGTTTCCTTCGGTCCAGGGCGATCCACATGAAACCGATAAAGACCGCAGCTGCAGAAACGACATAGCCCACCCAGCGCAGGAAGGCCGTTCCGAAGCTCACGGGATCGCCCGACGGCTGGACCACGCGCAGCTTCAGCATCATTTTGCCTGGCGTCTGTCCCATCGCGCCGTGAAACCAGGTGAAGTAAAGCATGTCCACGAAGACCGTCATGACATAGTAGAATGCCAGAAATGGACCGTCCAGCATGTTTCCGAATAAGCCGCCGTCGTGCCCATGGCGGTAAGCCGGCAGACCGAGGCCCGAGGCCAGCATGCCGACCAGCAGCAGGATGAGAGAGATGATCTGCAGAATGGTCTTGTCGACGCTGTACGCCACGGCACGCCGCCAGAACCCGCCATAACGGTGCTTGGACATTACAGCCCCCCATCCTTCGGATCTCTCAGGCTCCCCTTTTCGTACTGGATGATGGAAAGAATTGCAAGAACCGCCGTCTCTACCCTGAGAATATGTCTTCCCAGACTGACCGATCGAAATCCGGCCTCGACGGCCAGGCCGACCTCCTCCTTTGAAAAACCGCCTTCCGGGCCGACCGCGACGAACATATCATCCGCCGCATCCGCGGGACTCATACGGAGGACTTTCCGGATCCCCAGCCGCGTCTCCTCTTCCCAGAAAATGATCTTCATCGAACCCGGCGGCGCGGACTGAAGCATCTCCCGGAAATCAACGCAGGAATCGATCCGGGGGACCGCCACCCTGCCGCATTGCCTTGCCGCCTCGACAGCGATTTTCCGCCACCGGGAGACCTTTTCGGCTCCTTTCTCTACGGAGAGCCTCGGAACGGACCGGGCGGAGTGAAAGGGTACGATCCTGACCACGCCGAGTTCCGTGGATTTCTGAACGATGAAATCCATTTTGCCGGATTTCGGCAGCGCCTGGCAGAGGGTTATGCGGCAGGTCTCAGGCTCGACGAAGTCTTTCTTGAGGATCTCGACGGCCACCCGGTCGGCGCCGGCTTCGCAGATCCGGGCCTGGTATTCGAAGCCGCTCCCGTCGAAAAGAATCAGGTGATCGTTTTTCCGAAGGCGCAGGACGTTTCGGACATACCTCCGGTCACCGACCGGAAGGTCACAGACTGCACCGACCTCCAGCGGATTCGACAAATAGATTCTCGGAATGGTCAAGGTTCACACCCCGTCTTTTTTCAGAACATAGCAGACCCATTCCTTCTCGGTAATGGTCCGGTGGTTCAGCAAGGGGGGGGTTATGAAATGGCTTTCGATGTCTTCCCGGTTCTGTTCCACGATACCCGAAATGACCAGGTACCCGCTGTGGCCGAGGAGGGTGATCAGATGGGGCCGGAGCTTGGTGAGTATGTTTGCCGTGAGGTTCGCAACGATCAGATCGAACGTGTCATGGACGGTCAGCACATCCCCGCTGATCACGGCGACGCGGTCCTCCACGTCATTGATCGCCACGTTCTCCCGTGCAATTTCAGCCGCCTGCTTGTCGCTGTCCACACAGACGACGCGCTGGGCGCCGAGTTTCGCGCAGGATATGCCGAGTATTCCCGTGCCGGTCCCGACATCCAGCACCCGCCACGGGTGGATGCCCCGCTCCGCAAGCAACAGGTCCTCGATCGCCTGCAGGCACATCCGGGTCGATGCATGCTGCCCGGTCCCGAATGCCATGCCCGGATCGATATCCACCACGATGTCGCGGCCGACCGGGGTGTAGCGCTCCCATGTCGGCTTGATCACGATGTTCCGGCTGACGCGCAGCGGCTTGAAGTATTTTTTCCAGGTCTCCCCCCAGTCCGGGTTGTCGATGGTTTCCGTGACGAAGGACGGCTTCCGCAGGTCCGGGAACAACTGGGAAAGGCTTTGAATATAGGCCTTCAGGGCCTCGATGCGTTGATCCAGGCGAATGTCCCAAGGCAGGTAGGCGGTCAGCGTCTCCGCGACCGCGGGTTCCTCAATGCCTCCCAAGGATTGCGGTTCCAGGAACTCCTGAAACACCCCCTGCGCGCCCTGCTCCGTCATGAAGTTGGAGATGGCATCGACCAGTTCCGAAGGCGCCGTCAACTCGATTTTCAGCCACTTGTCCGTCTTGTCCTTCCTGTCCGCCGGATCTGCTTTTTTCCCGCTGCTTTTCGGCATGATCCGCCTCCTTGCGCGATGCAACCGCGTTTTTTCCGCGTGATTGTGATTGATTCATATAGCCGCTTTTCGGCGATAATTCAAGCGGCTTGAATTTTAAGGGGCTTCATGATAGCGTCCCCGCAGCGGGAAAAAACAGGCTATTTCCGCCTGAATAATCCGTAAAATCGGCAAAGTGGACGTGAACAGGCGATGAAGTACTACCCGGTCAACCTGGATTTGAACAGCAGGCGCTGCGTCGTGATCGGCGGAGGCGAAGTGGCCGAAAGGAAAGTGGAGCGCCTGCTTGAATGCGGCGCTCGGGTCACGGTCGTCGGCAGAGACCTCACGCCGGCCCTCGGGGAAAGAAAGGCTGCGGGAAAGCTGGAGCACGTGGACCGGGATTACGAAGCCGGCGTGCTCGACGGCGCGTTCCTGGTCATCGGGGCCACGGACCGCGGCGATGTGAACGTGCGGATTTCAGAAGACGCGATGGAGCGGGGGCTTCTGGTGAACATCGTGGACGATCCGGACCGGTGCAACTTCATCCTTCCCTCGCTGGTGCGGCAAGGCGATCTCTCCATCGCCGTCTCCACGGGCGGAAAAAGCCCCGCGCTCGCCAAGAAGTTGAGGAAGGAACTGGAAAAGCAGTACGGCCCGGAATATCAGACTCTGATCGGCATCCTGGGAAACCTCCGGCGGAAAATACTCGCCCGCGGCCGGCAGGCGGCGGACAACAAGGCGATCTTCGAGGATCTCGTCCACTCGGACCTTCTCCAGGCCATCCGCGAAAAGGATCATGGCCGCGTCAACGCCATCATCCGCAAACGGACGGGCATCAACCTGGATGTGAGGGTTTGATGACGCTTCTTTTCTTCAAATCGGCGCTGGCCGCATATCTGATCAGCACGCTGGGATACATCGTTTCACTCCTGGTGAGAAGGGTCCAGTTCGCCAAATTGTCCGCGTGGGTCCTGTTGATCGGCTTCGTCCTGCACGCCATTTCCCTGATCTCGAAGTTTCTGGACTCCGGCTACATCTCCGTGACGGGAATCCACGACACCCTTTCACTGTTCGCCTGGCTCTTGTGCGGCATTTACCTCGTCCTGCAGTTGAGAACGAAAACCAGGGTCCTGGGCGCCTTTATTTCCCCCATCGCGTTCCTGCTGATGATCGCAGCCTCCGTCGGTCTGGGAGGGACGGTCCCGCTGCCCGGTGTCCTGAAGGGAGGACTGGTGACGGCGCACATCCTCCTTTCCGTTGCCGGCGAGGCCCTCTTCGCGCTGGCTTCCTGCGCCGGCGCCATGTATCTCATCCAGGACAGGCTGATCAAAAACAAAAGCATCGGCAGCTTCACCAGGCTCCTTCCATCCCTGAAGGAACTGGACCGGATCAATCACATCTGTCTTCTCTGGGGCTTTCCCCTGCTGACCCTCGGCGTGATTGTCGGCTCCATCTGGGCCAGGACGGTCTGGGGCAGCCACTGGCAGTGG
Organism: uncultured Syntrophaceae bacterium; assembly: GCA_964460245.1. Lineage (GTDB taxonomy): Bacteria > Desulfobacterota > Syntrophia > Syntrophales > Fen-1087 > JAXDBM01. The sequence continues at coordinate 8,975 of CAYWTL010000011.1, forward strand.
GATCCCAAGCAGGTATGGACACTGGCCGCATGGCTCCTGTACGCCCTTCTCCTCCACCAGCGCCTTGCCATCGGCTGGAAGGGGCACCGGGCGGCGCTTTTCTCCCTGATGGCCTTCATCCTCCTCCTCATCGGCCTTGTGGTGGAGAAGGCATTCTTCACGACCGTCCACCGCTTCCTGTAAACCCATGAACCTGATCCTCGTCGGCATGAACCATAAAACGGCGCCCCTGGACATCCGGGAAAGGCTGACCCTGTCCTGCGAGGAGGGCTTCAACCCCAACCGGGAGCTGATCGACATTCCGGAGATCGACGCCGTCGTCTATCTGTCCACGTGCAATCGGGTCGAAGTGCTGGCGCAGACGGCAAACGATGCTGCCGCCGTCGAGAAGCTGAAGCGCTTCATCTTTCGGCACGGGAACCTCTCCCCGGAGGAGATGGACCGCTGCCTCTACGTGTACCGCGACGATGAGGCGGTCCGCCACCTTTTCCGCGTCACCTCCAGCCTCGACTCCCTGGTCATGGGCGAACCGCAGATTCTGGGACAGGTCAAGGACGCCTACCGCCGGGCGGCGGAAAGCCGGACGACGGGCATCATCCTGAACAGGGTTCTTCACCACGCTTTCCGGGTCGCCAAGCGGGTGCGGACCGAAACGGGGATTGCCGCCAACGCGGTTTCCGTCAGCTTCGCGGCGGTCGAGCTGGCCAAGAAGATCTTCGGGGGGCTGAAGGGGAAGACGGTCCTGCTCATCGGCGCCGGCGAGATGTCGGAGCTGGCCGCCCGGCACCTGATCACCCACGGGGCGGCGCAGATCCTGATCGCAAACCGGACCCACATGCGGGCCCTGCAGATGGCCGAAGCGTTTCAGGGCCGGGCCGTTCCCTTCGACCGTTTGGAGGAATCGCTTCGGGAGGCGGACATCGTCATCAGCTCGACGGGCGCCTCCGGATACGTGATCACGGCCCCGATGGTCGCGGCGTCGCTGCGCCGAAGGAAGAACCGGCTCCTGTTTCTCATCGACATCGCCGTTCCCAGGGACATCGATCCCGCGGCGGGGAACATCGACAACGTCTTTCTGTACAACATCGACAACCTCCAGGACATCGTGGACGAAAATATCAAAAGCCGCAGGCAGGAAGCGGAACGGGCGGAGGCCATCATCCACGAGGAGGTCCTGAACTACCAGCGCTGGCAGAACACGCTGGGAGTGATTCCCACCATCGTGTCGCTCAAGGAAAAGGCGGAAGGCATCCTGCGGGCCGAACTCGAGAAATCCGGTTCGTGGATGCAGAACCTGACGGCGGCGGAACGCGAAAATGTTGAAATCCTGGCCGGCTCCATCATCAACAAGATCCTTCACGATCCCATCGTCAGCCTCAAGGAAGAGAGCCAGGACCACGGCGTGGCAGCCTATGTGGCCGCCCTGAGGAGGCTGTTCAGGCTGGAGGATTGAGGGGAGGTTTTCTATCAAAACGAACATCGCAATCGGTACGCGGGGGAGCGCGCTTGCCATGACGCAGACCCGCTGGGTGGCGGAGCTGCTGAAGCGGCAATTTCCGGAAACGGATGTGGAGGTCCGGGTCATCCGGACCAAGGGCGACATCATGCAGGACGTGTCCCTCGTCAAGATCGGCGGGAAAGGCGTCTTCGTCCGGGAGATCGAGGATTCGCTGCTGCGCGGGGAGATCGACATGGCGGTGCACAGCATGAAAGACGTTCCGGCCGAACTGCCGGCTGGCCTGACCATCGGGGTGATCCCCGAGCGGGAAGACCCCCGGGACGTCCTCATCGGCAGAAACCGGATCAAGATGGAAGCCATGCCGCGAGGGGCGCGCATCGGCACAGGCTCCCTGCGGCGCGGAGTCCAGGTGCGCAGCCTGCTGCCCGACGTCGAGATCGTACCGCTCCGGGGAAACCTGGACACGCGGATCCGAAAGATCGAATCGGAAGGGCTGGACGGCGTCATCGTCGCCGCAGCCGGCATCCGCCGCATGGGCTGGGTCGCACGGGTCTCCCAGTTCATCCCGGTGGAGCTGATGCTGCCCGCGGTCGGCCAGGGCGCGCTGGGCATCGAAATGCGTGATGAGGACCGGGACCTGGCGGAGGCCCTTTCTTTCCTGAACCATTCGGTGACGTGGATCGAAGTGGGGTCCGAACGGTCTTTTCTGAAAAGGCTTGGCGGCGGCTGCCAATTGCCCATTGCCGCCTACGGAAAGATCAGGGGCGCCGAGCTGGTCCTGCGCGGCCTCGTGGGAAGCCTGGACGGCCGGTGCATCGTCACGGACGAAGCCAAGGGTGCGCCTGCGGACTGGCCGGAGCTGGGTGCGGCACTGGCGGAGCGGATCCTGGACCGAGGCGGACGGGAGATCCTGGCGGAAGCCTACGAAGGAGGCGGTCATGCCTGTTGAGCAATCGAGAAAGACGGGCCGGGTGTACATCATCGGGGCCGGACCGGGCGATCCCGGGCTGTTCACGGTCAAGGGAATCGAGTGCCTGCGGGAGGCGGATGTGCTGATCTACGACCACCTGATCGGCGAAGAGATCCTGGGCTATGCGGGGAGCTCCGCCCGCCTGATCTACGCCGGAAAGCAGGGGGGCGATCACACCCTGTCCCAGGATGAGATCAACCGGAAGCTCGTCGAGGAGGCATCCCAGGGCCGGGTCGTGGCCCGGCTCAAGGGCGGCGACCCTTTCATCTTCGGCCGCGGCGGCGAGGAGGCGGAAGTCCTGGCCAAAGCGGGCATCCCCTTCGAGGTGGTCCCCGGCGTCACATCGGCCATCGCCGTGCCCGCCTATGCCGGGATCCCGCTGACCCACCGCGGCTTCACCTCCACGGTGGCCTTCATCACCGGCCATGAAGATCCGACGAAGGAAACGAGCGATATCGACTGGAAGGCGCTGGCGGGAATCGGCACGCTCGTCTTTCTAATGGGTGTGAAAAACCTGCCGAAGATCGCCGCCAGTCTGATCCGCCACGGCAAGGATCCCGAAACGCCGGCGGCTCTGATCCGCTGGGGAACGACGGCCGACCAGGAGACTTTAAGCGGCACTTTAAGCAGCATTGATAATCTTGCGATAAAAAAAGGATTCTCTCCACCATCCATTCTCGTTGTCGGCCGTGTATCTGGCCTGCGCGAATCCCTGGACTGGTTCGAGAGAAAGCCTCTCTTCGGCAGAGGCGTCGTCATCACGCGGCCGGAGGCGCAGGCCGCCGGATTGGCCGATCTCCTTCGGCGGCAGGGAGCGCGGGTCATCGCGTTTCCGACCATCCGGATTGTCCCGCCGGAAAACTGGCGGGAGACGGATCGCGCCCTGGAACGCCTCGCAGACTATCGCTGGATCGTTTTCACCAGTGCAAACGGCGTCCGGTACTTCTTCGCGCGCCTGCGGGAAACGGGCCGCGACATCCGCGAACTGAAGGGCATTCAAATCTGCACCATCGGCCCGGCGACGGCCGCCACGATCGAGGCCATGGGGATCCGCGTGGACCTGGTTCCGGATTCATACATCTCCGAAGGGGTCGTCAGGGCCTTTGCGGACCGGGACGTTCAGGGACGGAAAATCCTCCTGCCCCGCGCCGAGGCCGCGAGGGACGTCATTCCGGAGGGTCTCGCCGCACTGGGCGCCGCAGTGGACGTCGTCACGGTTTACCGCACCGTCACCTCCGGCCGCCGAAAGGAGGAACTGGCGCCTCTGCTCCGCGACGGGAAGGTGGATGTCGTTACCTTTACCAGCCCCTCCACGGTATTCCACTTCTTCGACATCATGGGCCGCGACTGCCGCCTGCCGCCGCAGGTAAAGATCGCCGCCATCGGCCCGGTGACCGCCGCGGCCGTGAAAAAGGCCGGCTTAAAGGTGGACATCCTTCAGGAAACATTCACGATCGAAGGCCTCGTGGACGGTCTGGTGGATTATTTCAGGTAAAGATCTTGCCGGGGTTGAGAATATTGGCGGGATCGAAGATCATTTTGATGGCCCGCTGGATTTCCATGCTCTGCGGAGACAGCTCCAAGGGCAGAAACGCTTTTTTGAGATAGCCGATGCCGTGCTCGCCGGAGATGGTTCCGCCCAGCGCGAGGACCCGCGTCAGGATCTCTTCGATGCCCCCCTCGACGCGCTCCCGCTCCTCCGATCTGTCCGCGGTGATGTTGAGGTGGATGTTCCCGTCCCCGGCGTGGCCGAAAGAATAGATTTTCATGCCATGGCGCCGTTCGAGCTCCGGCAGCCCGGCCACGAAATCGGCGATTCGCCCGAGGGGAACCACGACGTCCTCGTGGAGATCGACGGGGTATTTCTCCTCGATCTTCAGCGAGACGGCCCGCCGGACTTCCCACACCTGCTCGCGCCGCTTTGCATCCGGAGCCATCAGGACCTGCCGTGCCCCGGCGTCCGAACAGATCACTCCGATCGCTTCGATTTCACGGCTGATGGCATCCGGGTCGCCGTCGGCCTCGACCAGGAGCAGCGCTCCGGCCGCGCGGGCGCCCGGAAAAGGCAGCATGTCCCCGACCAGTTCGAGACAGCGCCGGTCCAGAAACTCCGCCGCACAGGGGATGTGCCCCCTCATCAGCACCGCCCGGACGGCCTCCATCGCCTGCCGAAGACCGCCGAACAGGGCAACCAGCGTCGTCACCGCCGGGGGATGGGGAATGAGCCTCAGCGTCAGGCCGGTAATCACGCCCAGCGTCCCCTCCGACCCCACCAGCAGTCGGGTCAGGTCGTAGCCGACCACGCCCTTTCGGGTCCGGACGCCCGTCCGGATCAATTCACCGGAGGGCAGAACCGCCTCCAACCCCAGGATGTAATCCCGGGTAACCCCGTATTTCACGCAGGACGGCCCGCCGGCATTCGTCGCCGCGTTGCCGCCCAGCGAGCAGGTGTCGTAACTCGCCGGATCGGGGGGATAGTACAGCCCGCATCCGCGCACCGCCTCCTTGAAATCCTTGTTCAGGACCCCGGGCTCCACGACGGCGATCATGTTTTCCGACTCGATGGCGACAATGCGGCTCATTCCCGCCAGCGAGAGCACGACGCCGCCCCGGACGGGCACCGCCCCTCCGGCCAGGCCCGTCCCCAGGCCGCGGGGGATCACGGGGAAGCGGTGCCGGTTAGCCAGACGCAGCAGGGCCTGGACCTGGCCGGCCGTTTTCACTTCCACAACCAGTTCCGGCATGGCGAAGGCCCCAACCGTGCCGTCCTTGGCGTATGCGGCCATTTTCTCCGGGTCCGTGACGACAGCCGCCCTCCCGACGTCGGCCCGAATGCGGTCAATGATTCTTTCATTCAATTTCTGGTACATTGCACTTGCCATCCAAAATTCCTGGGATCATCGGTGTCAGATTTGTGACGATCGGAAATCATTTTAATTATAGCATCAGAAATGGAAAAACGGTCACAATTCTTTCCGCTCCGGATTCGGCGTACCGTGCTTTTGGGGAACAGAAAGGGGTGGCGCGAAAGACGGATAGACCATTTCTCGAATGCGCGCCGGCCGGAATGGAGACATCGCGTCGGAAAATGCTACGCGCCCCGGTGCTCGAAGCCGGGGATCCGCAGGCGGTTCTCCGCCACATGCAGGGCGGCGGCTGCCACGGACGTCATCAGGAGATAGCAGGCGCCGATGATGAGGAAGATCTCCGTGTATTTGAAGGAGTCGGAGGCGAGGATCTTCCCCTCCCCCGTCAACTCGATACAGGTGATCATGTAGGCCAGCGACGAGTACTTGATCAAATAGATCAGCTCGTTCCCGCAGCCCGGCAGGGCCCGGCGCAGGGCCTGCGGCAGGATGACGTGGACCAGGGTCTGAAGCGGCGTGAGGCCCAGGGACTGGGCCGCCAGCATCTGGCCCCGCTTGATGGACAGAAGGGCGCCGCGGATGTACTCGGAGTGATAGGCGCCGCTGCAGAGGGAAAACCCGAGAACCGAGGCTGCGTAGGGGCTCAGGTAGACGTTCCAGTAAGGCAGGCCGAAATACCAGACAAAAAGCTGGACCACAAGCGGCACGCCCCGAAAGATCGTCACGAATCCGTTGGCAAGGAAGCGGAGGGCCGGTCGCCCGAAGACTCTGGCCGTTCCCGCCACGATGCCGATGGCCAGCCCGCAGACGGCCGCCGGCACGATCAGTTGCAGGCTGACCCGGAATCCCCGGATCATCGCCGGAGCCACATCATTCTGAAAGTAGAGCCACTCCTCCATTTTCCCCCGTCGCCTACCTGACCTCCCCGTAAAGGTCCGTGATCCTGGAGCAGAATTCCCGCGTTCTCGGACAGTCGGCATTGCCCAGGATCTTGGCCGGCGACCCCGCCTCGACGATCACCCCGTCCTCCATGAAGAGGATCTCCTTTGCCAGCGCGGTGGCGAACGCGATCTGGTGGGTCGCCATGATCATCGTCATGCCGTTTTCTCCCAGATTCCGAATGACGGCCTGGACCTCGCCCACCAGCTCGGGATCGAGGGCGGACGTCGGTTCGTCCAGGAGCATTACGAGGGGGTCCATCGCCAGGGCACGAGCGATGGAAACCCGCTGCTTCTGGCCGCCCGAAAGCTGGGCGGGATATTTCGAGACGTGATCCCCCAGCCCGACGCGCTCCAGTTCCCCCATCGCCCGCCCGCGGGACTCGGCGCGGCTCATCCCGCGCACCCGGACGAGTCCGACTTCCACGTTCTCCAGGGCCGTCAGGTGGTCGAAGAGATTGAAGTCCTGGAAGATCATTCCGATCTTCTGGCGGTAGCGAAGGAGTTCCCGCCGGTCCGATGGGCGGATCTCCCGGTCTTCCAGCCAGACCCTGCCCGCGTCGGGCCGGACCAGAAAGTTGATGCAATGCAGGAACGTGCTCTTGCCCGCGCCGGACGGTCCGATGAGGACCTTGAGGTCTCCCCGGTGCACCGTCAGGGACACGCCCCGCAGGATCTCGCGCTGCCCGAAGCGCTTTCGAATGTCTTCGATTCTGAGGATCGGCGCTTCCATCGTCTCACCACCCCTGGTGCGCGTATCCGGGAATCCGGACCTTTTCCTCGAGAAGCCTCAAGCCCCGGACCCCCAGCCAGGTCAGCAGCAGAAAGATCGCTCCCGCCGTGGCGTACAACGGCATGTGCTCGTAGGTCCGGGTCGCAACGAAGTGCGCACGGGCCATGACTTCGGCCACGCCCAGGGCGTAAGTCACGGCGGAGTCCTTCAAGATGATGGAGTATTCGTTCGACCAGCCCGGTATGGACAGTCGAAGGGCCTGTGGCAGGATAATGTGGACGATGGCCTGCATGTCGCTCATGCCGATCGCCCGAGCGGCCTTGAGCTGGCCGACGGGCAGGGAAAGGATAGCCCCCCGGAAAATCTGCGACTGGTAGGCGGCGCTGACCAGCCCCAGCACGATGATGGCTACGGTGAAAGCGGAAAGATTGATGTCCAGCAGGGTGCAGAGACCAAAGTAAAAGAGGAAAAGAAAGACCAGCAGGGGAATGCCCCGGAAGAACCACACATAGACGGTGATGACGGCACGGGCCCAGGGGCGCCCGTAGACCTGACCGACCGCCAGGGGGATCCCCAGGGTCAGCCCCAGCGCCATCGCCCCGGCAACGATCACGAGCGTGACGAGGACCCCCTGAAGGAGGTAGGGCAGCGCGTCCAGCACGGCGGCGATACTCTCCGGCATCAGCGGTGAACCCTCTCCGTTCCAGCCCTCCCCTGCCGGACGGCAGGGAGGGCCGTGATCTTTCGCAAATCCGTCATCGCATTCGGGGTTCCGCGTCGTGGACGGCCCCGTTTCATTTTTTCTTCTCGATGTAAGCCGCCACCAGCTCCTTCCAGTGGGGGGACTTCTTCAGCCGCTTCAACCCTTCGTTGAGCTTTTTCAGGAGATCGGCGTCCTCTTTGCGGACCGCGTAGCCGAACGTTTCATCGGGCATGCCGAAGGTCCCGATGATCTTGACGGCCTTTTTCTTCGCGACGGCGTCCTTGGCCGGGGCGTCATCCATGGCGGCCGCGACAATGCGGCCGTTGAGGACGTCCTCGATGGCCAACGGGGCCGAGTCGTACTGGACCAGGGTAAACTTCTTACCCTTCTTGACGAGGTTCTCGTCCATCCACTTGGCTTCCGTCGTGCCCCGCTGGACACCGACCCTGTAGTTGTTGTCCAGTGCCTTCTGCGGGGTCAGCGCCGAGTCCTTCTTCGCGACCAGAACCTGTTCGATTTTCCAGTAGGGATCGGTGAAGTTGACCTCTTTCTTTCGCTGGTCCGTGATACTCATCCCGGAGGCCACCATGTCGATCTTCTTTGCCTTGAGGCTGGGGACGATGCTGTCCCAGTCCTGTGGCTGGTGTTTCACCTTGAATTTCATCTCTTTCGCGATCCAGTCGAGGGCCTTCACGTCGAAGCCGTCGGGGACGCCGTTCTTGTCCACGAAAGCGAAAGGCGGGAAATTGGCGTCGATCCCGTTGATGTAGACCTTCTCCTGCGCCGGCGCCCCGGAGACCGTCACGGCGATGAATGCGGCTGCAATCAGCCACAAGCCTGCTTTTCTGAACATGTTCCTGCTCCTTTCTTCACGTCTTTTTGTCGGATGGATGCACCTGCAAAAGGTGATCGAATTTAGACAAAATGCCCTCCCCTGTCAAGGCGTTTCCTGCCGCGTGAATCCTGCCGCCGGCTGGCCGTGATACGCCGTGCACCGGTGAAAGAACACGGCCTTCCGGGACCGGGGAGAAGCCCCGTGGGAAGATTTGACAGAAAGCACCGGCGGTGTTAAGGATTCCTCATGATCGGCATTTCAAAACTATACTGCGGAGCCGTGGAACCGGGCGACGTCCTGCGCTATAATCGGGAATCCGGACGTCTGCCCTCCCACCTGCTCCAGTTTTCAAAGGACAAGAAGCCCGTCGTGGTCTGGAACATGACCCGGCGCTGCAACCTCAGGTGCATCCACTGCTATTCCAGCTCCCGCAACATCCGCTACCGGAATGAATTGACGCCGGAAGAGGCCCGGGCGATGATCCGGGACCTTGCGGCCTTCGGTTCGCCGGTGCTCCTCTTCTCCGGGGGAGAGCCGCTGATGCGGCGGGATCTGCCGGAGCTGGCCCGCTTCGCGACCGAACAGGGGATGCGGGCCGTCATCTCCACCAACGGTACGCGCATCAGCCGGAAAAAAGCGGCTGTCTTTCGGGAGATCGGCCTGTCCTACGTGGGCGTCAGCCTGGACGGCATGAAAGCCACCCACGATCGCTTCCGCGGCGTGGAGGGCGCCTTCGACGCCGCAATGAAGGGCATTCGGATCTGCCGCGACGCGGGCATCAAGGTCGGCGTGCGTTTCACGATCAACCGGCACAACGCGGCGGATGTTCCGGCGATCTTCGACCTGCTGGAAAAGGAGGACATCCCCCGGTGCTGCTTCTACCACCTCGTCTACTCGGGCCGCGGATCGAAGCTGATCGGGGAGGACTTGTCCCATGCGGAAACGCGGGCGCTGCTGAACCTGATCATGGACCGGACTCGGGACCTGTTCGACCGGGGCATGGAAAAGGAGATCCTCACCGTGGACAATCACGCCGACGGCCCCTACCTCTACCTCCGCCTTCGGCG
>CAYWTL010000011.1:18646-49007 GCA_964460245.1 uncultured Syntrophaceae bacterium
TCCTCACCGTGGACAATCACGCCGACGGCCCCTACCTCTACCTCCGCCTTCGGCGAGAGGATCCGAAGCGGGCCGCGGAGGTTCTGGAGCTTCTCAAGATGAACGAAGGCAACAGCTCCGGCAACGGGATCGCCTGCGTGAGCTGGGACGGCGAGGTCCATGCCGACCAGTTCTGGCGGGGCATCTCCTTCGGCAATGTCCGCAAGCGCCCCTTCAGCGAAATCTGGACGGACACGGGAAACGAATTGATGGCGAAGCTCAAAGACAAGAAGCCCCACGTCACCGGCCGCTGCGCGGCCTGCCGATGGCTGGATGTCTGCGCCGGCAACTTCCGCGCCCGCGCCGAGGCCTTCACGGGCGACATCTGGGCGCCCGATCCGGCGTGCTATCTGACCGACGAGGAAATCCGCTGAGTTGAGCGAGGGTGGAATGGAGATTCAATGGGAATCATGATCGACACGGCCGTTCTGATCCGGGCCGAGCGCAACGGCACGGCGCCGGATCGCCAGCTCGGCCGAAGGGGGAACGGGCCGTTCGGCATCAGCGTGGTCAGCGTCGCGGAGCTTCTGCACGGCGCACACCGGGCGGACACGGAGGAGCGCCGGGCCGGCAGGCTGGCCTTCGTCGAAAGCCTCTGCAATCTTTTCCCCGTCTTCGACTTCGATCTGGCGGCGGCGAAGATCTTCGCGGAAATCTGGAGCGGCGCGGCAAGGAAGGGAATCTCCATCGGGATCAACGACATGATCATCGCCGCCACCGCGATTTCGCGCGGGTACTCCGTTCTGACCATCAACCGGAAAGATTTTGAGAGCATCGAGGGCCTTCGCCTGGAGGTCCCGGAACCCGAAAAATAAGCAGCGGAAGGAGCCTGAGCACATGACACAACCGACGACCTTGCCCCCGACCGATTTCATCCGAGACATCATCGATGAAGACCTCCGGACGAACAAGCACGGAGGGCTTGTCGCCACCCGCTTCCCCCCCGAGCCCAACGGGTACATCCACATCGGTCATGCCAAGTCGGTCTGCCTGAATTTCGGCATCGCCCGGCAGTACCGGGGGACCTGCAACCTTCGAATGGACGACACGGATCCCGCCGGCGAATCCATGGAGTATGTGGAATCGATCATTCGGGATGTCCGCTGGCTGGGATTCGACTGGGAGGACCGGCTCTTTTACGCCTCCGACTACTTCGAGCGGCTGTACCGATTCGCCGTCGAACTCATCCAGGCCGGTCATGCCTATGTCTGCAGCCTGAACGCCGACGAGATCCGGGAAACCCGGGGGTCCTTCACCGAGCCGGGGCGGGAGAGCCCCTACCGGAACCGCTCCGTGGACGAGAACCTCGATCTGTTCCGACGGATGCGCGACGGCGAGTTCGAGGACGGCGCCCACGTGCTCCGCGCTCGGATCGACATGGCTTCCCCGAATATCGTCATGCGGGACCCCGTCATCTACCGGATCAAGCGGGAGCCCCACTACCGGACCGGAACGGACTGGGTCATTTATCCCATGTACGATTTCGCCCACTGCCTCTCCGACGCGCTGGAAGGCATCACCCACTCCATCTGCACCCTCGAGTTCGAAAACAACCGCCCCTTGTACGACTGGATCGTGGAGCGGCTCATTCAGGAAAGCCGCCCCCAACAGATCGAGTTCGCCCGGCTCAGCGTGAGCTACACGGTGCTCAGCAAGCGGCGGCTCATCGAGCTGGTGGAAAAGAAATGCGTGAACGGATGGGACGACCCGCGCATGCCCACCGTGGCAGGCATGCGGCGCCGGGGTTACACGCCGGAGGCCATCCGGAAATTCTGCGGACAGATCGGTGTGGCGAAAAACGACAACCTGATCGACGTGTCCCTGCTCGAGCACTGCGTCCGCGAGGATCTGAACGAACGGGCGCCGCGGGCGATGGCCGTGCTGCACCCCCTCAAGGTCGTGATCGACAACTACCCGGAAGACCGGACGGAGACCTTCGACTGCGCCAACCACCCCCAGAAGGCCGACATGGGAACGCGGCAGGTCCCCTTCTCCCGTGTGCTCTACATCGAGCGCGACGACTTCCAGGAGAACCCGTCGAAAAAATATAACCGGCTGGCCCCCGGCCGGGAGGTCCGCCTACGGAACGCCTACGTCATCCGATTTGAAAGCATGATGAAGGACGAGCGCACGGGCGAGATTGCCGAACTTCACTGCACCTACGATCCGGAGACCCGCAACGGACCGTCGGCGGACGGACGCAAGGTGCAGGGGGTCATTCACTGGGTCTCGGCGAAACACGGCGTGCCCGTGGAGGTGCGGCTGTACGACCGGCTGTTCCGCATTCAGGACCCGGGCGGCCTGGGGGATGATTTCGTGGAATACATGAATCCCGGCTCCCTGGAGATCCTGACGGCCTGCCGCGTCGAGCCGGGCTTGAAAGATGCGGAGCCGGGGAGCCGATACCAGTTCGAGAGGCTGGGGTATTTCTGCGTCGACACCCGGGATTCGACGGCCGGCAAACTCGTGTTCAACCGCATCGTGCCGCTGCGGGATTCCTGGGCAAAGATCGCCGGCGGCGAGAAGAGCTAGGAACAGCCCGGAAACCGGTATCATCGATGCAGCCTACCATCCGCAGATCTAAACCGGCCATTTATCCCTTTCCGGGAGAAAGGTGATCATTTCAACCCAGCATGTGCATCGGGATCTCCAAAACTTTTTGGAGATCATCGTCGCCCGCGGCAGAGCCGAGGACGTGCAGCGACCGGCCGACGTCCTGACATCCATCAAGGGCTTCGGCACGGGACCCTGAGCATGTCGTCCATCGGGAGGGAGATCGGATAGGGCGCAGGGTTTATGAGGTCGTAACACAAAATTCACATTCATGACTCATTCTAAACCGCAGCCCGAGGCGGATGCTCGGAATTCGAGAGACTCAGGCCACACGGCGCCCCGATGATGCTTTGACGTGCCGGGGTTGCATAAAGATACACCCGTCTGGATGCGTCCGGAGATTTGTTGTCGCCCGAACAGTGGAATTTGGGAAGGCATTCTTCCAAACCGAATCATCAGACCCATGAAAGAGCGCAACCTGGGAACAGTCCTTTCCGTCGTCATGCATTTGTGCCTGATGTCGCTGATGATGATTCCTGCTTTTCCCGTGCAGCACAAGCCTCCCAACGTGGTGACGGTCCATTTTTCAGATAGAGGGGACTCCGCCGGGAAGTCTTCTACGCCGGATGGTGATACGGCAAGGAACAGAAAACGGCCGCTGAAGAGCGAAAAGGCAACAAAGGGGACCGTCGGATCGGACCGGCCGATCCGGGAAAATCCGTCATCCGTGCGGGCGGCTGCACGGGGAGAACCGGTTTTTGCCGGAGCGGAGGCGAACTTTATCCTTGATGCAGAGCCGGCCAATGCACATCCAGCGGGAAGCGGTTATGCGGTCAGTGCCGCGGGCAGTCGTGAGGCCGGAGGGCAGGAGAAAGGAGGCCCGGCGGCGGAAAGCGAAGACTACAGATACATCCGTGACGCGGTCATGAGGAACGTCCGCTACCCGGACAGAGCGAGGCGGTTGGGCCTTGAGGGAAAGGTCGTCGTCTCATTCATCGTCCAGGAAGACGGAACGACAAGTGAGATCCGGTTGCTCGGCAGCTCCACCCATCGAATCCTCGACCAAAGCGCCAAAGAGGCCGTGGCGAGCGTTCGCATTGCCAAAAAAGTGGCCTCCAGGATTGTGGTTCGCCTCCCCATCGTTTACAAGCTTCAGAAGGAACCGGATGACCTGACATGATGGTGTCACCGCTGAGAGGAAAAGAAGCAGGCAACACCGTCTTTCTTTTTTGCTGCTGTGGAAGGGGTGGTAGTGCAGAAAGGCGATCTTCGAAATGACGAAAATTCCGAAAATTGCCGGCATCGCCGTTTTGTTCTTTTTTGTCATGGCCCTGTGGGGCTGGGCGGATGAAACTCGACAGGAGGACGGGAGTCATGAAAAGAAGGAAAAGGAAGCGACGTTGGAAACAATCACCGTTTTCGGAGTTTCGTCCGGAAATCCCGTCACGCCCATCGATGCCCCTTTTGGAACCCAGTACAACCTGATAACCGAAGAGCAGATCAAGCAACAGAACGTCTTCGATTTCCAGTCCGCCCTGCGTGATGTGCCGGGAGTCGTGTTCCAGAGCAGGAATTTGATGGGGAGCCAGACCGGGCACAGCCTTTACATCCGCGGCCGGGGAGCCAGCCATCCCAGTCCCGACCTTGCCATCCAGTACGACGGGGTTCCCCGTTACGGCGCCCTCTTCGGCCAGGTGCTGGGCGACGGCATCGCCCTTCCCACAATCGGAGGGATCGAGGTGTTCAAAAGCCCTCAGCCCTCCCAATTCGGGAGCGGCTATGGCCTGGTCAATATCATGCCCAAGTATCTCAAGGCAGAGGGACGGGAGTTTGTTGTGGACGGCAGCGGGGGCAGTTACGGTACCTTCAGCGAGAGCCTTTCCGGCGGCGTCAAGAGGGGACGCCATGACGCCTACGTCTCCCAGAGCTGGGCATCCACGGACGGCCATGTCGATCATTCCCGTGCCCAGCAGCAGAATTACTATGCCAACATGGGCTATCGGATGAGCGGGATTTGGAACATCCGCTTCCTGGCCAATTATGTGGAAAGCCAGACCCTGGCCCCGCTGCCGGAGGTCGCGCCCACCGCGACGAACGGCGTTGTCTGGCCCGCGGCGGAACGTTTTGACACCAGAACAACGTTTGCCACTCTGACGCTGAACCATCAGTATGAGGTTCTGAACGGTTTCCTCAAGGCATACTGGAACAGCACCGATTTCGACCACGTTCAGGAATTGACGAACGGCCGGCGCTACGGCAAGGGCAGCGGCGGAGTCTGGTCCCGGCAGGCGATCGCTCAAAACGGTATCCGCGCCAAAGAGGATCTGGTCCTGTGGTCCGGCGGTCACATCCTGGCCGGCGCGGACTGGGACAACACTTCTTTGGAAAATACCCAGCGGACCTTCAGCGGACAGGCAGTGCCGGGAATCAATGGCGGCCGCGCGGAAAGGTCCTGGGATTTTCCGGACACGAGGATTTTGTCACCCTACCTGGCCCTGAGCCAGAAGATCGGCCAACCGGAAGGATTTCACGCAACCCCCTCGGCAGGCGTCCGCTATTACTGGCATGACGAGTTCCGGGATGTCTGGTCGCCCCAGGCCGGTTTGGTGGTGGGCTGCGGTCGTACAGATCTCCATGCCAACTATGCCCGGGGCGTCAATTACCCCTCTCCGGTTGTCGTCATGAACATGGTTCTCGAAAGCGCTCCGGTAAGCGATCCCGGCCGATACTGGAATGATCTCAAGCCGGAAGTCGCGGATCACTTCGAAGCGGGGGTGACCCACACCTGGCCGCAAACGGCTTCACTGGGCGCGACGGGTTTCTATGACAGGGGCAAAGACCGGTTTCAGGCCTACACGTTCGGGTCCATTCCGACTCAATTCAATGACCCGATCGGCAGGTATGAAATCCGCGGTCTGGAGCTGACCGGCTCAATGACGCCGTTCAAAAACCTCGACCTCACCGCTGCCGCCACCTGGATGGAGGCCAAGGCCAGGGGCAACGACGGCATCGAACGGGATCGGATGCCCTATACGCCCGGTTTCCAGCTCCAGGCCGGCGCCGACTGGCAGTTCCTGGAGCGCTGTCGTCTCTTCGTGGATATGCAGCACCTTCACCACCTGTATTCAGCCACAAGCGCTCGAAGCGGTTCGCTCAACTTTGCGGAACTGACCGACAGCAACAAGCTCGGCGACATCACGCTGGTAAACGCCCGTCTGAGCTATCGCTTTGACTACATCCCCCTTCGCCTGAAAGACTCGGAAATGTCGATCGCCGTCAGCAACATTTTGGATCAGAAATACGAATACGCCAAAGGATACCCGATGCCCGGCATAACCGTCTTTGCCGGCTTGCGTTTAAGGTTTCATTAATCCTGATTTCGACAGCGGTGTTGCCGAACGCCGCTCTTTCATTTTACGGGAATTGCTCAATGAGACAAAATCGGGTTTTGCCTTTCTTGATTGCCGCCCTGGCGCTCCTGTGCGGATCGGTCGGATTCTCCGGCAATCCGCAGGGAGGGGAGACGGAAAAGCGCCGCTACATCGTGACGTCGGACACGATTCTTTCCGGGATGATCGCGTCGCTGCTGCCCCCGCACCGTTATAAGATCGACGCGATTCTTCCGCCGGGGCAGTGTCCCGGTCATTATGACGTCAAATTTTCGGATCTCGAAAAGCTGAAAAGGGCCGATCTGGTTGTTGCCTTCAAGGGAATGCCGTCGATGATCGGATCGACGGCCGACTGGGGGGGGACGCATATGCTGGTGGATGCCGGTGACCGAAACTGGATGGCGCCGGACGCCTATCTCTACGGTCTGGACCTCATGGCCGCCAGGCTTTCAAAACGTTTCCCGGATGACGAGGAAAAAATCCTGAGCCGCAGGGACGAGGCGGTTCGCGGCGTGAGGAGGGAGTCCAATGCACTCGTGCGGGATATCAGGCGAACCGGGCTCTTCGGAAAATCCGTCATTGCCTCTTCCATGCAGAAAGAGTCGCTCGAGTGGATGGGCTTCCGTGTTGCCGGCGTGTACGGCAGGCCGGAGGCGATGTCCGCCAGAGAAATCGCGCGCCTTGTGAAACTCGGAAGGGAACACCGGGCGGTTGCCGTTGTCGACAATCTCCAATCCGGTCCCGACGCCGGAAAGGGAATTGCCGAGACGCTGAAAATACCTCATGTGGTTCTGAGCAATTATCCATCGGAGAAGGGCTATCTCGCCACGCTTCGAGAGAATCTGGACATCCTGACCGCCAGGGTACGAAAATGAAGAGAGAGGCGTCGGCAGCGCTTGCGGGGAACGAACCGGTCATCGAACTGGAAGGAATTACCGTCCGGAAACACAGGGGTCTTCCGTTGAACGGCATTGCATTTCGCGCATCGCGCAATGAGTTCATCGGGGTCATCGGCCCCAATGGCGCCGGGAAAACGACGCTTCTGAATGTCATCGCAGGATTCGAGCGCTTCGAGGGAACGCTTCGCCTTTTCGGATGCCGCGAATCCTGGAAACGCGCCCGGGCAACTCGATTGCGGATCGGATATGTCCCCCAGCTCTTTCCGATCGACCCGGCTTTTCCGATTCTCGCGTCGGAGGCCGTGATGTCGGGCGCCATCGGCCGTCTGGGCCTGTTCCGTTCGCCCGGCAGGGAGGAGCGGGAAAAGGCAATGCGGCTGATGGAAATGATGCGGGTGGATCATTTGGCTGACCGGCCCCTGGGACAGCTCTCCGGCGGTGAGCGGCAAAAGGTGTCGCTCGCCCGGGCCATTCTTCAGGAACCGGACATCTTGCTGATGGACGAACCGACGGCGGGCTTGGACATTGCCGTCCAGAGAGAGGTCCTGATCCTGATCAACGAGATTCATCGGCGGGAAAACATGACCTTTCTCTTCGTGACGCATGATTTCACGATGCTGCCGGCGGCGATGCGTCGTGTCGTACTTCTGGATCGGGGCAAAGCCGTTTTCGACGGTGATGCGGGCGAAGCGCTGTCGAGCGAGACCCTCAGCGGGCTCTTCCGGTATCCGATCGGGATTTTCGAGCGGAACGGCAGGAGATACGTTTCCTATGATTGAAGAGTTGGCCGGCGCGCTCGCATTTCCGCCGATCCAGCGGGCGGCCATCGCGTGCGTGCTCTGCGGAGCCAGTTGCGCGCTCCTTTCCGTTTTTGTCGTGCTGATGAAAATGCCGCTGATCGGCGTTTCCATGTCGCACGCCGCCTTCGCGGGGGCAGTTCTGGGCATGCTGTTCGACATCAACCCTCCGCTGAGCGGCTTTGTTCTCTGTCTTCTGACGGCGGGGATCCTGGGTCCCCTTTCGGACCGGACGGACCTGGCACCGGAGAACGTACTCGGCATCCTCTTTTCATTTCTCATGGGCATCGCCTTTCTCGGCATGGGGATTCTGACCCGGACCAAGGCCGGCGTCCTGAATCTGATGTGGGGAAGCCTGCTGTCGCTTTCCGGCCTGGACATCGCGGCCTTGGCGGCGATTACCTTCCTCCTCATCGCTTTTATCCTTCTGTTCTTCAAGGAGATTCGCACCGTCCTGTTCAACCGCCGACTGGCCGCGGCGAGCGGCGTCCCTGAACGGCCGATCTATTACATCCTGCTGTTTCTCACCGGCGCCGTGATCTCCTCAAACCTCGCGACCGTCGGCGGCCTGCTGATCTTCGCCCTGCTCGTGCAACCCGGCGCAACGGCGCTGCAGCTTACCTACAACCTGAAACACTTTTTTATCATTTCCGCATTTTCGGGGATCGGCGCCTGTGTTCTGGGTTTGGTCGCATCGTACATCTTCGATCTGCCGTCCGGCGCGGCAGTGGTTCTCATGGCGACTCTGATTTTTGCCGTTGCTTACGTCTTCTCCCCCAAACGCCACATGGCAAAATCCGGGAAAGGGAAACCCTCTCATGAAAATGACGCCGGATGATCTCTACCGCGTACGAAAACAGTTTTTCAACGACCATGCCGAAGCTTGGCGTGACATGTGGTACAAAGATCACGCCACGGGCCGTTACGACAGGCATGAAAAAGACTTTGCGCGCTTTTTTTCGCTCCTGCCGCTGAAACCCGGATGCCATGTCCTGGATGTCGGATGCGGCACCGGCGTGCTGGTTCCCTTCATCCTCGAGCGCATTACGGAAACCGGCATCCTTCACGAGCTGGACTTCGCTGAAAAAATGATGGACGCAAACCGAATCCTGCACAAGCAGGACAACATTCGCTTCATCCTTTCCGACGCGGAGGACGCGCCGCTCGACGACGCCTCTTGCGATGCGGTGATCTGTTTCTCCTGTTTCCCGCATTTTCGGGATCAGGAAAAAGCGGTGACCACGCTCA
Organism: uncultured Syntrophaceae bacterium; assembly: GCA_964460245.1. Lineage (GTDB taxonomy): Bacteria > Desulfobacterota > Syntrophia > Syntrophales > Fen-1087 > JAXDBM01. Next base: position 27,572 of record CAYWTL010000011.1, read on the forward strand.
CACGGATCCTGAAACCGGGAGGCTTGTTTGCCGTATCGCACTTCGACTCCTCCGAGGGGATCAACAAGCATCATGAATCATGCCCTGCGGTCATGAACGACCGTTTGCCCGATCAAGCGGGCATGCGCGCATTCTTTCGGAAAGCGGCTTTGAATATCGAGGCGTTTGTGGATGAACCGGGCTTTTATTGCGTTACGGCAAGGAAATAACGCGGTGAGGCATTAAAATTCTTGAAAGGCGCGGCGAAGTATGGCACCTTTAATCTGGCGGCCGATCCCAACGGCATTCTGAAAAAGGCTGTGGCCCAGATATCAGACGCGCGGATTGATCTTGCCCCGTTTCTTTTGAAGGTGCGAGTCTTGCAAACGAAGGCCAGGAAAAAGCGGGCAACGGGACAAGAAAAGACGCCCTAGAAAATTAAAAAGGGGAGTATAGCGGGACAAAACGGCAAGACGAAAAAAGAGGGGTTAAGCTTTGACGGCTTAACCCCTTGAATTTACTTGGCTGGGGAAACAGGATTCGAACCTATATTCACGGAGTCAGAGTCCGTTGTCCTACCATTGAACGATTCCCCAGCGTGGGATCTGACTGGTGCCGCCCGCTCAGTCCGCCTGTGGCGGGAACCTCGCCCACGGCAGAGGAGATATAGTGCAATCCGCACCCGATGTCAACAAATTTTCCCGTACAAGAAATGGATCATGATGAAGAGAATCTCGATCAGCCCGCCGGCTCGGCTGACGGCGGCGGGTCCGGTTTTCGTGAAGGAAAGGTGAAAAGATGGACGATGCTTTTTCAGTGATTCACGCAAGAAAAAGCGTCCGGAATTTCACGGGGGCGCCCGTCGTCAGGGCGGACCTGGAAAGGATCATCCGGGCGGGAATGGCGGCGCCGACGGCCGTGAACATGCAACCGTGGTCTTTCGTTGCGGTCATGGAAAGGAAAGCCCTGGACGAGCTGGCCGCGGGGCTTCCCTATGCCAGGATGCTGACCCGGGCGGGCGCGGCGGTCGTCGTCTGCACCGAACCGAAGCGTGCGTATGAGGGGAGCCGGGACATGGCGGTCATCGACGCATCCCTGGCCGGGGAGAACATTCTCCTGGCCGTGGAAGCCCTCGGGCTCGGCGGCGTATGGACTGCCGCATACCCTTACGCGGACAGGATGAGCCACGTGCGGACGGTGCTCAACATCCCGGAGGAGGTCATCCCCCTGAACGTGATCGCCATCGGGATTCCCGCCGGACAGGACAAACCAAAAGAAAAGTACCGGCCCGAAAAGATCCACTGGGAGCGATGGTAACGCATGCCGGCCTCCGCCGGTGAATCGACGCGCAGAACGAAAGGGGGCGTACATGAAAATAAACGAGATCGAGCTGTACCATGTCCATATCCCGCTGAGGCATACCTTCTGGCCGACCTGGATACCCGGCTACCCTCAAACGCACAACCGCTTCACGCTGATCCGTCTGGTCACCGACGAAGGAATCGAAGGCTGGTCGGCCGGCATCGCCATGGGTGAAGAGCGGCAGGGTCTGGGCGACCTGCTGGGAGGTTACATCATCGGCGCCGATCCGATGGACATCGACCGCATGCAAAGCCTGCTCAAGCAAGCCGGCTTCCTGGGCTGGCTGAACTACTGGATTGAACCGGCCTGCTGGGACATCATGGGAAAGGCCAAAGGCAAGCCGGTCTACGAGCTGCTGGGGGGTGAAGCCCGGCCCATTGAGGCTTACTGCTCCTTCGGCGAGCTGCATGAACCTGCCCGGCGCGTCGAGGAGATCCTGGCCTTGAAGGAACGCGGCTTCAGAACCTTCAAGCTGCGGGTCAAGGCCAGGGAGTTCCGGGACGATGTCCGGCTGATCGAAGAGGTCCGGAAGGGCGTAGGCGACGGCCCCGTTCTCGGGGTGGACGCCAATCAGGGATGGCTGGTTTCCATCGTGGACCGCATCCCCGCCTGGGATCTTCGGCGGGCGGTGGATTTCGCGAAAGCCTGTGCCGACAACGGGATCGAGTGGCTCGAAGAGCCGCTGGACTGGCACGATTACGACGGGCTGGCGGCGCTGAAGAAGGAATCCCCCGTCAAGATCGCCGGCGGGGAGCTGAACCACGGCTGGGACGAAATCAAGGTGATGCTCGAGAAGGACTGCTTCCATCTCTACCAACCGGATGCCTGCTTTGCCGGGGGCATCGCCCAGGTCAGACAGGTTATCGAAGCCTGCCGCCGGCACAACCGGGAATACTCGCCCCACACCTGGACCAACGGCATTGGCTTCTACATCAACTGGAACCTGGTGCTGGCCGACCGGGGCAATGCCCATCCGCTGGAATATCCGCTGGAGGAGCCTTCCTGGGTGCCGGAGTTCCGAGAAGGCATCATCGCGCCGATCGTCCCGGACCAAAGCGCCATGCTGACGCCCTTCACACGACCGGGCCTGGGCTTCGAGATCGACAAAAAGATGCTGAAAAAATACGGGAGGCGCTTTTACCATCAGACGCAAACGGGTCTGGCCGTCAAGGTGATCCGCGAGAAAGGGCTGAAGGCAGCCCTGGCGATCCGGAAGCGGAAGGAAGGATAGAAAAAAAATTGTCCGGCGCCTTCCGGAACATCCTGACATGCCCGGTCGGGAAACCCCGAGAAATCCGGATCCGATCAAGGAGGAAGCCATGTATTACCCCGACTACCGGCCCCGCAGGCTGAGAAAAAACGAGAATTTCCGGAGGATGATCCGAGAGACGAAACTGTCCGTTGACGATCTGGTTCACCCGCTCTTCACCGTGCCGGGAAAGGACATTCAGAAACCGATCGGCTCCATGCCCGGCAATTTCCAGATGTCCGTCGACCATCTCGTCCGGGAAGTCAAAATAACCAGGGACTTGGGTATTCCGGCCGTTCTGCTCTTCGGCATCCCCGACCGGAAGGACGAACTGGCCTCGGGCGCCTTTGCCCGGGACGGCATCATCCAGCAGGCCGTCCGGCGCATCAAGGATCGGGTCCCGGACATCCTGGTCATCACCGACGTGTGCCTCTGCGAGTACACGAGCCACGGCCACTGCGGGATGATCGACAAGGGCGACGTGGACAACGACACGACGCTGGAGGTCCTGGCGGAAACGGCCGTCTCCCACGCCAAGGCCGGGGCGGACATGGTCGCACCTTCGGCCATGATGGACGGCCAGATTCGGGCCATTCGCGAAGGTCTGGACGAGGCGGGTTACGAAACGACCCCCATCCTCGCATATGCCGCCAAATACGCCTCCTGCTTTTACGGGCCGTTCCGCGAGGCGGCGGAAAGCGCACCGCAGTTCGGCGACCGGAAGGCCTACCAGATGGATCCGGCCAACAGCGACGAGGCGATCCGGGAGATCACTCTCGACGTGGAGGAAGGCGCCGACATCATCATGGTCAAGCCCGCCCTGCCCTACCTGGACATCATTCGGCGCGCCCGGGAGGAATTCGACCTGCCCATCGCGGCCTACAACGTCAGCGGCGAGTTCGCCATGATTCAAGCGGCGGCTCGGCTCGGCTGGCTGGACGGTGAGCGCGCCATGATGGAGGCGCTGACATCGATCAAGCGGGCCGGGGCGGACATCATCCTCACCTACTTTGCGCAGGACGCCGCCAAGGCCATTCACGCCGCGCGTTGAGCCGGGCACGGGCACAACCGACGATCGGGATGCGCCGTATGGCAGCAGCGGACCTGTCGGGGCGCGGTCGCGGCCGTCAATCCCGGCTGAAAGGAACGGACAGGCTCCGGCCGTCGTAGGCGTGGCGCTGCATGCGGTAGAAGGCGAGAAATCTCGGCGGGAAGATGTTGTGCCGCTTGTTCCGAATGTTGATGACCAGTTCGTCTCCGAACTGGTCGATCTTCACATCCTCCCGATCCAGAAGTAGACATCGAGCTCCTGGGCGAAAAGGTTCTCCGCTACACCGACGGGTTCGGCGCCGAGCTGCCTGTCCAGGGCGTCGGAAAGGCTGTGCGCCGGGTCCGTGGAGATGACGAGCGTTTTTCAGCCCCCGGGCCGCCCCCTGGTAAGCGGTTGCCGCGGCACAGGTCGTCTTGTCTGTTCCGCCCTTTCCGGTAAAAGAATGATCCTCATGTCCCTTCCCCCTGCCGTTTTCGGCGGCCGGGTTTGTATCAGAAAGGGGCGGATTGAGAAAGACACATTTCCGGGCGACTTTCGCGGACATGAAAGGGTGTTGAATAAAGCCGATCAGGTATGGTAGTCAGATGGCTCGAACGGGGCGCTGCTTCGTTCCCCCTGCCTGAGCCGGCATGGAACGGCATGGGTATCGACTTCTGACCACGGACGCAAACGCAAGCATGAAACCGGATCGCGACGGAAAATCCCGGCTGCCCGACACCCTGCGCATGGTCGCCTGGGAGGTGACGCGAAGCTGTAACCTGGCCTGCGTCCACTGCCGGGCCTCCTCCCGGCGCGGGCCCTATGCGGGGGAGCTGACAACGGCCGAGGGGAAACGGCTCCTGGATGAAATCGCCGGCTTCAGCACCCCGGTGATCATCCTCACCGGCGGCGAGCCGCTCCTGCGACCGGACGTCTGCGAACTGGCCGGCTACGGGAATGCCAAAGGCCTGCGCATGGTGCTGGCCACCAATGCGACGCTCGTCACCGCGGAGGTGGCGGCAAAAATGCTCGATGCCGGGATCAAACGGGTCAGCGTCAGCATCGACGGCCTGAACGCCGAAAGCCACGACCGGTTTCGTGCCGTGCCGGGCGCCTTCGAAGGTTCCATGGCGGGCATCGAGGCCATGAAAAAGGCCGGAATGGAGTTCCAGATCAACACCACGATCACACGGGCCAACCTCGGCCAGATCGAAGGCATCCTCGACTTGGCGCTCCGTCTCGGCGCAGCGGCCCACCACATCTTCCTGCTGGTCCCGACGGGTCGGGGAAAGGATCTCGCCGACCAGGAGATCACCCCCGAGGACTACGAAAAAACGCTCAACTGGTTTTACGAGAAAAGCCTGACCTCCCCCATCCAGCTCAAAGCCACCTGCGCGCCCCACTACTACCGGATTTTTCATCAGCGGAAAAAAGGGGCGCCTGCACCTGCAACTCCAGTCGCGGGGGGCGCTGGGCATCCCTTCCACACCATGACGCGCGGCTGCATGGGCGGAAGCTCCTTCTGCTTCATCTCCCACACGGGCCAGGTCCAGCCCTGCGGCTACCTCGAGTTGGACTGCGGCCACGTCCGGGAGCAAAGCTTCTCGGACATCTGGAAAAACTCGGCTGTTTTTGAAAACCTGAGGGATCTGAACCGGATTCGGGGGAAATGCGGCCGCTGCGAATTCATTCGGGTCTGCGGCGGATGCCGGGCGCGTGCCTTTGAAGTGTCGGGAGATTATCTCGCGGAGGAGCCCTACTGCATATATGAGCCGAGACATGGATGACACCGACCATAAAATCCTGAACATCATCCAGGGCGCCTTTCCCCTCGACCCGGAGCCTTACCGGGTCCTGGCCGAGCAGGTGGGCATCCACGAAGAGGAAGCCTACCTGCGGATTCAGAAGCTTCGGGAATCCGGCATCATCCGCCGGATCGGCGCGGTGTTCGACCCGAAAAAGATGGGGTTCACCAGCACCCTCTGCGCCGCCCGGGTTCCGGAAAAAAAAATCAGGGACTTCGTCGCTGCGGTCAATGCCTACCCCGGCGTCACGCACAATTACCGGCGAAGCCACGACTACAACGTCTGGTTCACGTTCATCGCCTCCTCGGAACAATACTTAAACCGTTGCTTGAACGATATAAAACAAGTTACAGGAATAACTGATATTTTAAGTCTTCGTTCAGTACGGACTTATAAGATCAACGCGCGGTTCGACTTCTGATATCTGCTCACGGGCTGCCGCGCACAATGCCGGTTGCCCGGTGCTGAACAAAAACGATGTCACCGTGAAACAAGGAAGAGATTTTGGCCAGCGAAACCGAAAAGCCGACATTGTATCTCATCGACGGAAGCAACTACATTTTCCGGGCTTTCTACGCCATCCGCGACCTTTCGAATTCAAGGGGCTTTCCGACCAACGCCATCTACGGCTTTACGACGATGCTCATGAAGCTTCTCCGCGAAAAAAAGCCGGATTTTATCGCCATCGCCTTCGATGTCAAGGGACCGACCTTCCGGCACGAGGCGTTCGACGACTACAAGGCGACGCGGAAGGCCACGCCCGATGCGCTCGTGCCCCAGATTCCCCGCATCAAGGAAATCGTCCGGGGGTTTTCCATTCCGGTGCTGGAATGCCGGGGCATCGAGGCCGACGACATCATCGGAACCCTGGCCAGGCGTTACTCTGAAAAGGGCATGAAAATCAGGATCGTCTCCGGCGACAAGGACATGATGCAGCTCATCTCGGACAATGTCGTCATGATCGATACGATGAAGGACAAGATCTACGATCGTGAGGCTGTTCAGGAACGATTCGGCGTCGGGCCGGACAAGGTCGTGGAAATCCTCGGCCTGATGGGAGACGCTTCGGACAACATCCCCGGCGTGCCGGGCATCGGCCCGAAAAATGCCCAGCGGCTGATCGAGGAATACGGCTCCGTCGATGAGATCATCCGGAACGTCGAAAAAATCAAGAACGCCAAGGCGAAACAGAGCATTCGGAATTTCGCGGATCAGGCCCGCATGAGCCGCGATCTGGCCGTGATTCGGACCGACGCCGACTTCCCGTTCGACTTGGAAGCATGCCGCTACCGTGAACCGGATCCGGATGTCCTGAAGCGGCTGTTCCAGGAATTCGAGTTCTCGTCACTGATCCAGGAATTGAAACTCAGAGAGGAACCTGCGGAAAGCCGCCATTCCCTGATCCTGAAGATGAGCGATTGGGCCGAGTGGGTCAACAGGCTCGGCGCCGGTGGCGAATTCGCGCTCGAGATCGTCACGGGGTCCGACGATGCCCTCCATTCGGACCTGGTGGGACTGGCCGTCACGACCGGCCGGGGGGATGCGGCATACGTGCCGCTGGGCCACCGCGATGAAGGAGCGCACCGCCAGCTTCCCGCCGAGGACACCCTCAAAACCCTGTCCTCCGTCCTGTCGGATGACAAAACGCGCAAGCACGCCCATGATCTCAAGCGGGTATACCTCTCCCTGGCGGGTATTCAGACGGCCTTGACGGAACCGGTCTGCGACACGATGGTGGCGGCCTATCTCCTCAATCCCTCGCGTCATGGCTTCGATCTGGCGGAGATCGCCGGCGAGTACCTTCAACGCCGGGTTCCGTCCCAAAGAGAGCTGACCGGCGGCGGGGCCAGAGCCCTGCCCATGAGTGGCATTCCCGCGGAAAAAATGATGGATTACGCCTGCCGCAGGGCCGAGGCCGTTTTCGGCCTGAGTTCGATCCTCTTCGAGAATCTCCGACGGGAAGGATTCGAAGAGCTGTTCCGTGAAGTCGAGATGCCGCTCGTCGAGGTTCTTGCCGCCATGGAAGCCAGGGGGGTCCTCCTCGACCTGAAGCTCCTGAAAGACATGTCCGACGAAATCCGGCAGTTGTTGTCCATCTCGGAGGCGAAAATCCACAAGCTCGCCGGCGAGAAATTCAACATCAACTCACCGAAGCAGCTCCAGGTTATCCTGTTCGAGAAGATGGGACTTCCAAAGGGCAGAAAGACGAAGGACGGATACTCGACCGACGTCGAGGTCCTTTCCTGGCTGGCCGAGAAACACGAACTGCCGGCCGAAATCCTGTCCTACCGAAGCCTGGCCAAACTCAAGTCCACTTACATCGACGCGCTGCCCCTGTTGGTTCGCCGCGAAACGGGGCGGGTCCACACGTCCTACAATCAGACGGTGACGGCCACAGGCAGGCTATCCAGCAGTAACCCCAACCTGCAGAACATCCCGATCCGCACCCTGGAAGGGAAGCGCATCCGGCAGGCCTTCGTTGCACCTCCCGGCTGGGGCATCATCGCAGCGGATTACTCGCAGATCGAACTGCGGGTGCTGGCCCACCTCTCCGGGGACCGCTCCCTGATCGAGGCCTTTCGTTCCGGAGAGGACATCCACAGCCGGACGGCTTCGGACATTTTCGGAGTCTTTCCCGCCATGGTTAACGCCGAGATGCGCCGGCAGGCCAAAGTGATCAACTTCGGCGTCCTTTACGGGATGAGCGCCTTCGGTCTGGCCAAGGAACTGAACGTCACCCAGAAGCTGGCCCAGGCCTATATCGACGGGTACTTCGACAAGTACCGGGGCGTGCGGCGCTACCTTGACGGCATCCTGGAAAGCGCGCGTCGGAACGGATACGTGACGACGCTCCTCCTCCGCCGTCGCTACCTGCCCGAGATCAACCACAGCGCGCCCGTCGTCCGGCAGTTTGCCGAGCGGACGGCCATCAACGCGCCGATCCAGGGTACGGCCGCCGACCTGATCAAGGTGGCCATGGTCCGCATTGCCCGGCTCCTGAAGAAGCGCCGTCTGCGGACCTGCATGATCATGCAGGTCCATGACGAGCTGGTCTTCGAGGTGCCCGAAGAGGAAAGGGAAGCGGTCATGGCCCTCGTCGCAAAGGAAATGGAGGGGGTCTTCGAGATGGCCGTCCCCCTCAGGGTGGATATCGGATCGGGAAAAAACTGGGATGAGGCCCACGGATGAAACGGATTGCGCAGCCATGCCGCCGGATCCAACCGGCGAAGGGACGGCAGGAGGCAATGGGGGCATGCGGCAGGAGCGCGGGCGACATGGCCGGAAAGATCCCCTTCCTGTCCTGTCTGAACGAAGAGGAGATCGTCATTTTAAGGCACCTGATCGTCGAGAGGCAGTTCGCACGGGATCAGGTTATTCTGCGTGAGGAGGACACGCCGCACTACCTGTATTTCATTTACGCGGGAAAGGTCAAGGTCGTCCAGTCAAACACGGACGGAAAGGAGAAAGTGATCGCCGTCCACCAGCGGGGGGATTTCTTCGGCGAAATGGCCGTCCTGGACGGGAGGACGGAACCGGCCACCGTCGTGGCAGTGGAGTACACGCGGATCGGCCTCCTCTCCCGGGAGGTGTTCCACAAGCACTTCATGTGCAACAACAAAATCCTGCGGGAGATCATTCTCCTGCTCTGCGCCCGCCTGAGGGAAGCCTGGTCGATGGCCAGGGTCATGAGCTTCGCCGACGCGGAGCATCGGGTGAGGGCTGTTCTGAAGTACATGGGGGAGCGTTTCGGCGTTCCGGATCCCCAGGGGACGGTGATCCGGTTCCGGCTCACCCACGGCGCGATCGCCGCCTTCGCCTCCCTTTCCAGGGAAACGGTCACACGCATCCTCAAACGACTCGAAAAAGAGGGCGATCTCGAGGCGCGTCCCCACCGGAACATCATTCTTAAGCCGGCTTTCTATGACGGCAGACAACCGAGAACCTGAAAAAGAGGCGCCTTTCCCGGCCCGGACGGGACCGGAAAAGGCGCCTGCTGTCTGAATCCTGAATCCGATTGAGGGGGTCGGTAGCGTTCCCCCCTTTCCTTATTTCACCACAAACTCGGCCCGGCGATTCTTGGCGTGGGCTGCGTCCGAATGTCCCGGATCGGCCGGCCTTTCCTCGCCGTAGCTGATCGTGCTGATGCGATCCGCCTCGATGCCGCTGTTGACGAGGTATTTCTTCACTTCCGCGGCCCTTCTCTCTCCGAGGGCAAGGTTGTACTCGTTCGTCCCGACTTCATCGCAATGGCCCTCGACGAGGACCGAATTGTCCTTGTGCGCCTTGAGCCACTCGACATGCTTCTTGAGAAGTGCCCGGTCCTGGGCCCTCAGGACGGATTTGTCGAAGTCGAAGTGGACCGGACCCAGGATCTCCCTTCCCTTCGCCGCCTTCGCGGCCGCTGCTGCTGCCGCCGCAGCCGCTGCATCCTCCGCTTCTTTTTTCGCCCTCGCCGCCGCCTCCTCCGCCGCCTTCTTCGCCTTCAGGGCCGCCGCGTCCTCGAGCAGCACCTTTTGAACGAAAGCGGCCATGGCCGCCGGGTTCGCCAGCTCGTCGGCGCTCACATAATCACCGCAGGCCCCAGCTTGGACGATCTTCTGGGCGATCGCCTTCGCACCCGGGACATTTCCAACCTGTACGGTATACAGGCAGAGATTGTCGCCGAAATCGGCCTTCAGCTTGCCGACGGCCTCCAGGGTGGATTTGGTGTTGAGCTCCTTTTCGTCAAAATCACTGAAGATCACGACGGCCGAGCGCCCCGCGATCCCCTTCAGGTCGTTGCCGGCCGCCAGAAGCGCCTTGTCCGTCGGGGTCTTTCCGTTGGGGAATCCGACGCCGTCGATCAACCGAACATATTCGTTCTTCTCAAATGCCTTCATTCCGTAGAGTTGAGCCGTCTGATCGGCCCAAAACGTTTTGAGGCCGGCGTTCAGTTTCATCTCCGGGATGGTCGCCGCCATGTTTCGGGCTGCATTCTTTGCATGCGTCAGATGGTTGGCCAGTTCGACATTTGGCGGCTTGGCGTACCACTGATCCATGGAAGCCGACTTGTCGAGCAGCACGGCCAGATTGTCCGTTTTCTGAACTAGGTCCCCAGCTTTCATTTTCGGGTTCAGGTCAACCGGTTTGAACGTCGAAACGGTCGCACAACCAGTGAACATGAAAACAAGTACTGCTAATGCAACAAGCCCAAAACTGATTCGTCTCATCATCGAACCTCCTTATAATTTGGAAAATCTCATCGCGTAAAGTGGTTTATATCATTCCACATTGCACCTTGCGCCTTGGATCTGCCGAACCGCTCGATTTCACGGCTGTTCCAAAGCTTCAATGTCGTTTACAGTACATCAGGAAACGGGGCAAGTCAATGGGTAAAATGTCTTTTTTCGCATCTTCCTCTCCGATCATCGGATGCCGCCGACCGGGGCCAACGCATCCGCATCCCGTTCTTTGTCGTCCCGATTCCGGTCCTGCCTTTGCCGGGACGCTTCCCGCTCCCGGACCTCAGCAGCCTCCGCTTCGTTCGATTTCCGCTTGTTTTCATTTGCCCGGGCCTCCCGTTCCCCTGCGGTGATGTCCCGGTAGGATTCCAGCGCTTCACAGCGGCGGCCCCCCTCGGCGGGATTGTCGGTCAGGATCGTGGCGCCGCTTCGGTCGGTGCACTTGTAGATGGTTCCGCACCATGCAGCACCGGCAAGCACGGCAAGCAGGATTGCCAAAACAGCCAGGGCAGTCACCAGCGCAGGAAAGGCGGAGCCGGGATGCACGTGAAGTTGACGGATCATTCTTCTTTCGCCTCTTAAAACGAGTATTCCACCCCCAGATCGAAGCCGTACTGGTTTGTCCTGCTTGACGGCTCCATGACCAGCGATTTCGCTGTTCCGTGATCCGTCAGAAGCTCCATATTGCTCGCACCGATCGGGGTGTATTCATACCAGGGCGTGCCGGTCACGGACCATTTTTTGGCGAATGCGTAACGGATGGGGGCCGAAACGCACAATCCGATTCGATCCCCCAGGTTGAAGGCCGGATCGTTGTAGCCGGAATCCAGTTCCGACAGCGACACCTTCATCCTGCCCATGAACATGATATTCGCCGCCGCCGTGATCCCGATTCGCCATCGTGCGTTAAATTCATGCTCGACCCTGATCCCCAGCGGCAGATAGTGCCAATCATACTCCTCCTCGTAGTTCCCGATGGAAGGGTTCGCCTCGCCACGCCTCCAGTATCGATATCCATAGCCGGTGTAAGGCATGAGCAGGGTTTTGGGGTCGGCCTGAAACCCATACCCGATGTTCGCTTCGAATCGGTAGAATGTCTGCGGATCATTGGAAAAATAAATTGCCGTTCCGCCTTGATCGCTGCCGTCGTAAGCCAGATCGCCGCTTGCATAGCTGCCGTAGAGCCTCACATAAAGCCCGCTGTGTTTCCTGTAGCCGAACCCCAGATACATCCCGGGCAGCCAGCCGCTGTTGGTGCTTTTTTGCGGCGGATCGAGATCTTCTTCATAATCCGTGTAGAAGAATTTTACCCCCAGCTCCATGAAAAACGGCGACGGGGAAACATCCAGGTTTGTCCCCCGGGCGGACGCATCAGCAGACGCAAGGAAAATAACGGCCGCAATGGCCAGCATGACGGATCGTTTTCTCGAATTCATCCATCTTCCCCCATTGCGGAATGCCGCAACAAGCGGGGTGAAAAGCGTGAAAACGCCGATCCACAGGCAGGGATCTCCGGTCGTATCGGGAATGCTTCTCCCGGCCGCGGACCGCGTCGGATCGCACCGTCAAAACATTCCCCCGCTGCTCGTGTCGAACGGCAAAGTTCACGGTTCCTCATTTGCAGAAACCCTCCGGTTATCGTCCGGTTGCCCCGTCTTTGAGAGGGCCTTCAGCAGACCCTGAACGGACAGATAGATCTCGGAAAAACAAATACGGTAATAATAGATCGACATTCGGTAAGGATCTTGGATGTCCGGATCGGCATCCGAGTAATTCTCGGAATATGATTTGAGCAGCTGCACCCTGCCGTCGGCCTTTGGAAAGCGGTCCAGCACCAGCCGCTTCTGGCTGTTCTCCATGACGAGGACCAGATCGGCACGGTCAATGTGATCCTCCGTCAGGACTGAAGAACGGTGCCCGGATCCGTCGTATCCGTTTTCCACGAGCAGTGCGGCGGCCACGGGGTCCGCGTCCGCTCCCTTCATATCCAACATTGCCGCCGATGAAATATGGATGTGATTCTTTCTCTGCTGCTTCAGGTGAGCCTTCAGGATCCGTTCCGCCATGAAACTGCGGTTGATATTCGCTGTGCAGACGATCAGGATATTCATAACCGGTCATCCGTGCTCCGATCGGGAATCCGACATGCCCCGCACGAATCCATCTTTCCGGCAGGCATCCATCGCTTTTCCGCAACGGACAAAATGAAAAGGGTTGCAGTCCGCGTCGTTCCTGCAACCCCGATCGTATGTCTGGAGGCGGCAACCGGATTTGAACCGGTGAATAACGGTTTTGCAGACCGCTGCCTTAGCCACTTGGCTATGCCGCCATTTTTTTCTGGAGCGGGCGAACGGATTTGAACCGTCGACGTCCACCTTGGCAAGGTGGCACTCTACCACTGAGTTACGCCCGCACTGGATTTCACCGGAGTTCGGATATAGCAAATATCGACTTTTGTCAATAAAAATATCGTCAGGATCATGGAGTTCAAGCATGCGAAAAGAAGGAATGTGACGTTCATGCCCGCCCGATGGTCGCAACCAGATCCATCATGGCCTGCGTGTAGGGTATGAAACCGTGGAAAAAGATGTCGTTGTGATTTGCGCCGGGAATCATCAGCAGCCTTTTGTCGGGAGACGGACAGGCATCGAACAGGGCCTGCCCCTCCCGGAAAGGAATGATCTGATCGTATTCCGCGTGAATGATCAGCGTCGGTCGCTCGTAGGCAGCGATTTTGTCGAGATTCCGGGGTCCCATCGCCTCGGAAAGGCCTCGTGCGGCCATGTCCATCCCCATCAGCCGCAACAGAGGCCCGATGAATGCAAAACCGCTTTCGACTATGAGCCCGTCGATCTGCTGCGGATAATGGAACGCGAGCTCGATGGCGGATGCGCTTCCGAGAGAACGTCCCATGACGATCAAGGGACCGCTCTGATGCCGGGCTTTCCGCCATTTGTCGATGAAATCGAAAGCGACGTGCGCATCCCGCATCATCGCGTTGACGGACGGCCGTCCGGTTGACCGCCCGTAACCCCGATAATCAACGGGCATGAAATTGAAGCCCATTTTTTGGTACAGGACGCCGATCTCGTCATAGTCCGCGACGATTTCACCATTTCCGTGAAAGAAGAGAATGCCGGGCGCGACCGGATTGCCAACATAAATCCGGGCGCCGATTTCCACGTTCCGCTCCACCGGAATCATGACGGATTCGCTCTCACGGCCGGGCAGGGACAGCGGCCATTCGGGACGGGGATGGAACAGGTAAAGGGAAACATTGGCGCGGTCGAATGCCGAATAGTCGATGCCGGTAATGTCAATCATGGGTGCACGCGGAATCAGGCTTTATTCGCGATCATGACACGGTAAAATTTCATCAGATAATCGAGCCCGGAATACAGTGTCAGGATCAGGGCGACATAGAGAATCGCCGTTCCGACAACATGGGCATCCAATCCCAGAAACGGGTAGTGGATCATCAGCGCGGTCACCGCAATTATCTGGCAGACCGTTTTCTGCTTTCCCAGGCGGCTGGCCTGAAGGATGATGCCTTCCGAGGAGGCGACGCTTCGCATCCCGTCCACCGTGAAATCCCGGATGATGATGATCGCCACAATCCACGCGGGAATGCGCCCGATCGGAATCATCAGGATCATGGCCGTGTTGACAATCAGCTTGTCGGCAATCGGATCCAGAAACTTCCCCATGGTCGTCTCGATCTGATACCTTCTGGCAATGTACCCGTCCAGAACATCGGTAAGGGCGGCCAGAACGAACAGTGCCGCGATGATGAGGCTGCCGCCGGGTCCCGGCGACCGAAGGAGGAAAAAAAGGGCCGGGATGATCCCGATCCTGAGCAGGGTGATCGTGTTGGGAAGATTGAAGACCTTCTTCCGCTCCTGCTCAATGGGCAGCCGGTCAAATGATCTCTTCAGATAATCGATCATGGGATTCGTGAACGACCTGTCATTTTTTCGGCACTTTCTTCCAGTCCGCGAGAAAAGCTTCGATCCCTCTGTCGGTCAACGGATGCTTCGCCATCTGTGCGATGACCTTGAACGGAATGGTCGCGATATGCGCACCCATCAACGCCGCCTCCAGGACATGCCCCGGATGGCGGACGCTGGCCACGATCACTTCCGTTTCATAGCCATAGTTGCTGTAGATCGCGAGGATCTGGTCGACGAGTTCCATGCCGTCATGGGCGATATCGTCCAGTCTTCCGACGAAAGGGCTGACATAGGCGGCGCCCGCCTTGGCTGCCATCAGCGCCTGCAGAGGCGAAAAAACGAGCGTCTGATTGACGCGGATGCCGTCGCTGACCAGCGTCCGGGTGGCTTTGAGCCCCTCCTCCGTCATGGGCACCTTGATGACCACCTGCCCGCCGAGCTTGGCCAGTTTCCGGGCTTCACGAACCATGCCTTCGGCCTCAGGGCTGACCACTTCCAGACTGACCGGACCGCCGACCAGATCCAGGATGTCCTGAATGACCGCATCGAACCCCCTTTTTTCCTTCGCGACGAGCGAAGGATTGGTGGTCACCCCGTCCACCATGCCGAGCAGAATCCCCGCCCGGATCTCCTCAACATTTGCCGTATCGATGAAAAACTTCATAAAGCCCCCCTGATCATCGCGGTTCGAACTCTCATGAAACGGCCCCTCTGTCGCACGCCCTCAAAAAAAGTGTTGGAAATCAGGGAAAATGGCTGCGCCACATGCAGAAATCCGCGTCACGAGAAAAAAAGAAAAAGGTTTGAAAACGATGGGGCCCCGCCTTCCGGAATCGCGGGAAAACGCCGCTTCGCGACCTGCCGTCCGGGACGGATTTGCGGCACGTCGCCGTCCCGGCGCCACCCCATCAAGAGGCGCCGATTCGACGGTATTTTTCATAGCATTCCCGGCTGCAGAAACACACCGTCTTGCCGTCGATGGTCGCTTTGTAAGCCTGGCTGACCGGCAGATAGGCACGGCAGCAGGGATCTTCAACGAGGTCCTCCGTTTTTTCCGGCATCTTCCCGGTGGGCAGTGGATCCGTCGTTTTCACCGAAGAACGAAAAAGCCATTTCGCCATTCGATAGAGCAGGTAAAAAATGACGATGGCGACGACGATGCGGGCAATCAGCATGATGTCCCTCGCTAGCCAATCGGCTCGACCACGCCGTCATCCTGAAGCCGGTCCAGCAGGCCCTGAATGGAGATGCCGAAAGCCGGGTGAACGACGTATGGCGCAATTTCATAAAAAGGCATCAGCACAAAGCGTCTCTCGTGCATCCGTGGATGGGGAATGGTCAGATCCGGCTGCTGCACGATATCCTGGCCGTAGAGCAGCAGGTCCAGGTCAATGATCCGGGGTCCGTCGCGCCCCGCCCTGACCCTGCCCATGGTCTGTTCGATCCCCTGCAGGGCCGTCAGCAAATCAACCGCCGCCAGCACCGTCCGGACCTCTGCGACCGCATTGACAAACCACGGCTGCTCCCGGAAACCGGCGGGCTCGGACCGATAGAAGGAAGATCTCCGCATAAGTTTCAGGCCCGTGGCCGCATTCATCCGTTCCAATGCCTCCCGGCATTGCTCCAGTGGATTCCCGAGATTGGCCCCCACCCCGACGAACGCGACCGTCCCGCCGCAACCCTCGATCAACCCTGTCCTGGCCTCAGGCTCTTAATCCGAGCACGTCCTGCATGTCGTAAAGACCGTTTTTCCGTCCGACAATCCACTTCGCCGCACGGATCGCTCCCTTGGCAAAGTTGTCCCGGCTGTGGGCCCGGTGGATGAATTCCAGCCTTTCCCCGACGGCCCCGAACATGACGTTGTGCTCGCCGACAATGTCGCCGGCACGGATCGTCTGGATGCCGATTTCGGTTTTCGTCCGCTCGCCGATCATCCCTTTTCTCGTGTACACACCTTCCCGGTCGAGGTCCCGCTTCAGGGCCTTGGCGATGATCTGCGCCATCTTCATGGCCGTGCCGCTGGGGGCGTCCTTCTTCAGATGGTGGTGGGCCTCCACGATCTCCACGTCATAGTCGTCCCCCAGAATGCGGGCCACGTCTTCCAGCACCTTGAACATGACATTGACGCCCACGCTCATGTTGGGCGCGAGGACACAGCGAGCCTTTTTGGCGAGTTGCGCCGCCTTCTTCACTTCCTCGGCCGTGAAACCCGTGCTGCCGATCACGATGGCCCTTTTCTTCTTTGCAGCCACCGCCAGGTGGCGGAGCGAAGCTTCATGATTCGTGAAGTCGATGGCCACATCGCCCTTCTCGATGCAGGCGCCGAGATCATCTTCGACCCGGACGCCCATCCTGCCCAGACCGAGCGCCTCCCCGACGTCTTTTCCCACCAAGGGATGAGCCTTCTGCTCGACGGCGCCGACCACTTTGATATCCTTCGCCGCGGAAATCAGCGTGATGATCCGGCCGCCCATCCTTCCGCCCGCTCCCGTGACAACCGCTTTAACCATGGTGTCCCCCTATGCCTGGATCAGACCGTAACCGATCATGACCTTTTTCAGTTTTTCGTGATTCCCCTCGGACATTCGGTACAGCGGCAGGCGGACTTCAGCGGAGATCTTTTTCATCATCGCCAGGGCCGCCTTGGCCGGTGTGGGATTGGTCTCGATGAACAGGGCATCGATCAGCGGCGCCATTTTGTGGTGCAGCGTCCTGGCTTTCTCGTAATCGCCCGCATCGAAGGCGTCTACCATCGCCGCCATGTCCGCCGGTGCGACGTTGGAAATGACCGAAATGACGCCTCTGCCGCCCATGGCCATCAGCGGCAGGGTGAAAAGGTCGTCCCCGGAGAGCACGTCGAAATCAGGCCCGCAGAGGCGGATGACGTCGCTCATCTGCTTGATGGAACCGGAGGCTTCCTTGACGCCGACAATATTTTTCACCTTGGCAAGCCGAGCCAGGGTGTCCGGATTGATGTTGACGCCCGTCCGTCCCGGTATGTTGTAGATGATAATCGGAATCGGCACCGCGTCCGCAACCGCCTTGTAATGCTGATACAGCCCTTCCTGCGTCGGCCGGTTGTAGTAGGGGGCAACCATCAGGGCTCCGTCGGCGCCGGCTTCATGGGCGTGGCGGGTCAGGCGGATAGCCTCCGCCGTGCTGTTGGAGCCGGTTCCGGCGATGACCGGCACCCGCCTGTTGACGGCGTCGATCACAATCTCGATCACCCGGTCATGCTCCTCATGGGACAGGGTGCTGGATTCGCCCGTCGTTCCGCACGGCACAATCCCGTCGGTGCCGTTTTTGATCTGAAACTCTACCAGTTTCCTCAGCGCCGCCTCATCGACTTTTCCTTTTTTGAACGGTGTGACAATCGCAACAATGGCTCCTCTGAACATAATCCCTCCTGTCATTATTATGGTCTTAAAAAATTCGGGATTTCTTCTCCCCGGATCAGATCCGCATAGGTTTCCCGCCGCCGGATCACGTAAAACCGGTCATCCCGAACGAGAACCTCCGCCGCACGCGGACGGGAATTGTAATTCGACGACATGGTGAAGCCGTACGCGCCGGCGCTCATCACGGCCACGAACTCGCCCCTTTCAAAGGCCGGCATGCTTCGCTCCTTGGCCAAATAGTCGCCGGACTCGCAGATCGGTCCAACCACGTCGGCCCGAATCATCGCCCTCTCCCGCTGTGCGACCGGTTGAATCTGATGGTAGGATTGGTAGAGGCTCGGACGGATCAGGTCGTTCATGCCCGCGTCGACGACGATGAATTTCTTTTCCCGGTTCGATTTGGTATAGAGGACCTTCGTCACCAGGACTCCGGCATTCCCCACGATCACCCGGCCGGGTTCAAAGATGAAGGTGCAGGCAAGATCCCTCGCCGACGCCATGATGGCCCTGGCATATTCCACCGGATGCGGGGGCTGCTCCTCGTTGTACGTGATCCCCAGCCCGCCGCCGAGATCGAGATAACGGATATCCATCCCCTCTTCCCTCAGCAGCCGGAGGAGGTTTTTCAGGCGATCCAGCGCGTCCACGAATGGCGATATCTTCGTCAACTGGGATCCGATGTGGCAACTGACTCCCTTGATCTCCAGCCAGGGCATTTCTTTCGCCTGCCGGTATTCCGCCAGCGATCTCTCGATGTCGATGCCGAACTTGTTTTTCTTGAGTCCCGTCGAAATGTAGGGATGGGTCTGCGGATCGACATCCGGATTGATCCGGAGCGCGATGCCGCCCTTCAGGCGCAACTTTTTCGCGCAGGCATGAATCTCCTGAAGCTCCTGGGAGGACTCGACATTGAACATCAGGATGCCGGATTTCAGGGCGTATTCGATTTCATCCGCGCGTTTTCCCACTCCGGAATAGACCACCCTGCCGGGTTCGACGCCCGCCTGCAGGGCGCGGAAAAGCTCGCCGCCGGACACGATGTCCGCGCCACCTCCTTCCGATGCGAAAATCCGCAGGATGGCGACATTGGAATTGGACTTGACGGCAAAGCAGGTGATGTGGGGAATTTCCGCAAAAGCATCGTCGAAGACGCGAAAGTGGTTCTTCAACGTCCGGTAACTGTACAGATACAATGGGGTCCCCACCTCCTCGGCAATGCTGGAAACGGGCACGCCTTCGCACCATAGCTTCGCATCCCTGTAGTGAAAGTCATGCATGGGCGATGAACCTTTGCGTATCGCTCCTTTCTCGCTTATTGGGAAACGGGGACCGGGGGATAGATCGCCTCCGTCCGGTTCGATTCTCCGCTGCACGATCCCGATCGGATGCAGCCGACGATGTAATAACCGTAAAGACGGCCCGGCCTGATTTTCTCATCGTAGTAAAGAAATTTGCCGCTGTCCTCCTTCCGCAGGCTTGCGTCCCCCGCATCCAGTTGGACCAGGAGCGAGTGCTTGCGGGGGCAGTCCGGACAGTCCGTTCCATCCGTTTCCAGTTCGCTTCTGAAGATCCGAAAACGGGTCATCGGGGCAGTCTCCCGGGAAACGCTCCAACTCAGTATCATCCTGCTCCCGGCCGGCTTCACCTCGAGATCGGAAACGGGCGTAAGCCGGATCACTTCAGGCGGCGAGGGATCCGCCTTCACGCCGCAGCCCTGAAAGCATGCCGCCGTTATCAGCAATGCCGCCGCGGCAAAAACGATGAACACTCCCGAACGCCTATTCATTTGATCCGCCTCCGATTTCCGCCAGGCGCTTCAAGACCATTTTTTCGGCCGTGCCGCCCTGGCTGCTCTTCGCGTTGACGGTGTTTTCCACCTTCAGGCATTCATAGACGTCGCTCCCGAAGCCCCCGTAAAATCTCCGGAATTCGTCGAGTGTCAGATCTGAAAGCGCCTTGTCGTTTTCAATCCCGTACGCGACCAGGCGCCCCACGATGCCGTGGGATTCCCGGAAGGGAACGCCCTTCATCACAAGATATTCCGCCAGATCGGTTGCCGTGGCATACCCCTCCCCGGCCTTTTCGCGCATTCTCGCCCGGTCGAATTTCAGGTGTCCAATCATCGCTGTCAGATTCTTCAAGCACCCCTTCACCGTGTCCACCGTGTCGAAAAGCGGTTCCTTGTCCTCCTGCAGATCCCGGTTGTAGGTCATGGGAAGACCCTTCAGGAGGGTCAACAGGGACACCAGGTGTCCGTAAACGCGGCCCGTTTTTCCCCGGATCAGCTCGGCCACATCGGGATTCTTTTTCTGCGGCATGATGCTGCTTCCCGTGGTGAAGGCATCCGATATTTCGACGAACCCGAACTCGCTGCTCGACCAGAGGATCAGGTCCTCGCAGAAGCGGCTCAGGTGCATCATGATCATGGAAGCGTCGAAGATGAACTCCGACACGAAATCGCGGTCCGAAACCGCATCCATGCTGTTTGCCGAGACGTCCGGAAAGTTCAGGAGCGCCGCCACTTGACGGCGGTCGATGGGAAGGCCCGTTCCCGCCAGCGCCGCAGCTCCCAGCGGCAGGACATCGACGCGCTTGGCGCAGTCCCGCAGCCGCGCCTCGTCCCGATCCAGCATCTCCCAGTAGGCGAGCAGGTGATGAGACAGCAGGACCGGCTGGGCCCTCTGCAGGTGCGTGTAGCCCGGCATGATGGTCTTGATTTCCCTTGCGGCCAGACCGGCCAGGGCCTGCTTGAGGCCTGAGAGTAGCGCGAGGATCTGCCGGATTTCATCCCGCAGGTACAGGCGCGCATCGAGGGCGACCTGGTCGTTTCGGCTCCGTCCGGTATGAAGCTTGCCGCCGGCTTCGCCGATGCGGTCGATCAGGCTCTTCTCGATCGCCATGTGGATGTCTTCGTCATTCGGATTGAAGGCGAAACGGCCCGTTTCGATGTCCTTTTCGATGGCCCTCAGACCGGCAACAATGACCTTCTCTTCCTTTCGCGTGATGATCTTCCGGGAAGCCAGCATGCGGGCGTGGGCGATGCTGCCTGCGATATCCTGGCGGTAAAGCCTCCGGTCGAAGTGAATCGATGCCGTAAAGGCTTCCACATCCCTGTCCGTGGGTTCTTGAAACCGGCCTCCCCAGAGCTTTTTTCGAGTCGTCATTCGCCTGCAGCCGCTTCCTTATTTCCTTTTCTGCCTGTCCCCCGGCTTCCGCCGTTCGACGGCCGATCTTTTGCGCCTTTCCTTGCTCATCAGGGCCTCGATGCGGAGCCGCAGGCCGCTGAGCCGAATGAAGCCGGTCGCATCCTTCTGGTCGTAAACGCTGTCTTTTTCAAAGGTGGCAAAATCCTCATGGTACAGCGAATTGGGGGACTTTCGGCCCGACACGATGCTGTTTCCCTTGTACAGTTTCATGCGGACCGTTCCCGTGACGTTTTCC
>CAYWTL010000012.1:0-27418 GCA_964460245.1 uncultured Syntrophaceae bacterium
TCTTACGGATCAGCGGGTAGTCGCTTGCGCGGTTGTCCGTGTCATTCACGATCAGCCAGATTCCTGCCAGGAGGGCGTTGCCGATCTTCAGCAGGATCGTCGGGTAGCCGTACCCGTTGACGTTTAGGGTCCCGGCGGCGCACATGGCGCCGACGAAGAGCCGGTGGAGATCTTCGGCGGTAAAGATGAACAGGAAGAGCGATCCGATCTGGAATGCGAAGGCCCAGGCCATGAGGGTCGAGACGAGGTAGGTCCGCTTCTCGAGCCCGAGCTGGAGTTCGCTGCCGCTGGAGAGATCCCAGCGGCGCAGGATCCTCACCCCCAGGCCGGACGCGTTGATGGCCAACAGGACCGTTGCCGCCGATCCCGTCATGAGGGCAAAGATCGCCGGGCTGAGGATCATGAGGCCCGCCTTTCGGCGACGATCCGGCCGTCGCGCATCTCCAGGACGCGGTCTACCATCGCCGACTCGTAGACCAGGGGGTCGTGGCTTGCGAACAGGATGGTCCTGCCCTCCGCCTTGAGCCGTTCCATGGCGGCCATGAAATCGAGCGACAGTTTCGTGTCGAGGTGGGCCGTGGGCTCGTCGGCGATCACGATGGCGGGTTCGTTGATCAGCGCGCGGGCGATGGCCACGCGCTGGGCTTCCCCGCCGGAGAGCCACTCGACGTTTGTATCCGCCCGTCCGGAGAGGCCCATCAGGTCGAGAAAGCGCAGCCCCCGTTCCCGGAGGGCAGCGAGCCGCTCGCCCGACGGGTACGCCGGCAGGATGGTGTTCTCCAGGGCGCTTACGCCGCGGACCAGGTGAAGCTGCTGGAAGATGAAACCGAAGGTATGACGGCGGATGTCCGTGAGGAAGCGGTCGGGCAGGCTCGTAACCTCCCGGCCCCGGACGAAGACCCGTCCTTCCGAGGGTTTTGCCATGCATCCGGCAATGGACAGCAGGGTCGTCTTCCCCGAGCCGCTTGGCCCCTTGAACACGGTGAGCCTTCGTGGCTCGATCTCGAGGCTCACGCCGCTGAGGGCAGCGAACTCGTCGGGCCTTCCCCGGTTGTAGACTTTCGTGATGTCCTTCAGCGTAATCAGGCTCATGGCGCGCTCGCTTCTTACTGCCTCATGATGGTGTCGGGGTCGATGGTCGCCACCCCCCAGGATGGGATGATGGTGGCCACCGTGTAGGGCACCACGGTCAGAAAGAAGAGGGTGGCGACCTGGTAAGGATCTATGAAAGGCACGGGCTGGAACCTGGGATAGAGGACGGCCCAGCCCTTGAGCACGGGCTCGAAAAGGGTGCCCGACATGAAGAATACGTGCACATAGGCCAGGATCAGACCCAGGAGGAAGGCCGTCAGCGAGATCACGATCCCCTCCCAGGACTTCAGCAGGATCACCTCCGAGGTCTCCCAGCCCACGGCCTTCAGGATGCCGATCTCGCGCCGCTCCTCGAGGGTGAGACTTGTGGCCTTGTCCCAGGCGAAGATGATGAAGGCAAGGGCCGCCCCGGCGAAGAGGGCCAGCACAAGACCGCCGCGCCAGTCGAAGATCGCCTCGTAGGTTCTGAGGATCTCCTCACGCAGAATGGGCCTGGTGTCGGGCAGGAGGCGGCGGATCTTGTCTGCGACGACGGCGGTCTCTCTCGGG
The DNA here is from genome assembly GCA_964460245.1 of uncultured Syntrophaceae bacterium. GTDB lineage: Bacteria > Desulfobacterota > Syntrophia > Syntrophales > Fen-1087 > JAXDBM01. The sequence goes on from CAYWTL010000012.1 coordinate 1,642, forward strand.
TTTCTCACGCGGAGCGTCAGGTCGGTGTAGATGCCGTCCGGCAGGCCGAAGAGGGACCGGAAGTCCGCCTCGGAGATCTCGACGAGATCCGCTGAGACCAGCTCCGACGCGGACGGGAAGACCCGGGCGACCTCGAGGCTCACGTAGGCGCCGTCGTGGCCGCGGAAGGCGATGAGGTCCCCCTCCCCGGCCTTCAGGGTCCTGGAGACGCCCGCGCCGATGGCCACAGCGCCGGGCCGGGCGGAGGCATCCTCGGAGACGACCATTGTGTAGTTGGCCCCCACCGACGGCTCGAAGTAGTAGGCCCACAGGCGCCCCCTCACGTCGGATACGCCGGTGATGCGGCCCAGTTTTTCCATGTGGGCGCGGGAGATGAGGTCGTGCCTGCCGGCGACGAGGCGCTGGACGATCACCTCCGGGGTCCCCTCGAGGACCAGGGAGGCCTCCCGCTTCAGGGCCTCGGCAAAGAAGACGACGGAGGCGGCGATGGAGACTACGAACGTGTAAAGGAGGAGCAGGGCCAGGTTTTTCTTCCAGCGCCTGAGCAGCGACGACAGGGCGAAGTCGACGATGTTTCTCTGCCTATCGATCCGGTTCATGGGACCTCAGGTGCGGCGGCGGCGGCAGGATCGACCCCGACGGGAAGTAGTCCAGCGCAAGGGGATTGTCCTGGAAGGGCGTGCTCCGGTCGGCCACGGCGGGGTTTCTCGTGTACCGGGCGTCGGTGAACAGGCACAGGTCGGTCAAGCCGAGACGCTCCACGACCATTCGTTTTTCGTCGAGAACCGGGGCCCGATCCCGCCTCTCCCCCGCCCCGTGCGCGAACAGCAGGGCCAGGCACGCAATCCCGCCCGCCGTGAACGCGATGAACAGGCTGGAGTATCTCGGGCGCATCAGTCGAGCCTCCGGATCACGTCAGGCGTGATCCCCTCGAACGGGAGGATCCGCTCACCCCGGTGGTCCCTGAGAAATTCCCCGGCCTCCGCCTTCTTCTCGAAAGGAATCAGCTCTCTCCCCATGGGCCCGTAGACGTCGCTGCCGACGACGTAATAGGCCCGGCGACCTTCAATGAGGCTCATGCGGTAGTAGTCCATCACCCAGACCACTGCGATGTCGGCCTGCCTTCGCCCGGGGCTGTACCGCTCGGTGCGGAAATAGAATTTCATCAGGTCTTTCACGCCGTCGAAATGGGCGACACCCCCGTCCAGGAAGACGGCGGACGCGATGAAATCGGGGTACTTCGCCACGAACATCCCGCAGACGGGACACTTGTCCCGGGGTCCGGGCTTCGCAGGCGGCCCGGCCCGGCACAGTGAAACGGTCGACAGCAGAACGAGCAGGCCGATAAGGCCCTGTGCCAGAAATCGTTTCATGATTCTCCTATTGCTTGTGCTCCATGGGCGCCTTCATCTTCTTCATCCTGCGCTTCTCGCGGATCATCTTCGTGTCGGCGTACATGTCCTCGTAGGCGGCCTTGATCGCCTCGTCGAAGGACGCGGCCTTCCCTCCGTTTTCCCGGATGTACGTATCGGCGTCGGCCTTGCTCTCGAAGGCCCACTTGGCCCGTTTGGTCATGACGCCGGGCTTGCTGCCGCCGATGACCCAGAAGGCCTTCTCGGCGTCGATGAGCTTTTTCGCCTTGAAGTCGCCCACCTGGATTGTCTTTGGGGCCTTGTCGATGTTCAGGGCAAGCTCGACGGCCGTGCAGTGAAGGCTGCAGGTGCCCATCATAGAGCCGTCCTCGTAGGTCAAGAGCATGCGGCTGTGGGCGAAGGTCTTGCGGTCCATTCCGCAGTACTTGCACGAGGCCTGCTTCGCGACGTCATCCTGGGCCAGTGAGAAACCCGCCGGGAACGACAAGATCAGGCCCGCCAGCATCAAAACCATCCATCTCTTCATCGTGAAATCCTCCTTTCTCAGATTTGCATGTTTCCGTTTCTTCCGATTGCCTTGACAGCGAAACGCGGGCGATCATCGTCGACATTCCGCTTCATCTCACATCGATGGGGAAGGAGACCCTCCAGGGGCTGCCCCCGGATTCCACCCGGATGACGATGTTCCAGGGCCCCGTCATGATGAAGTTCATCTTCGCGCTGTAGCCGCTCCCGGCCGCCGCGGCGGGAACCGTGTAATTCATGGGCACCATCCCCGGCATGGGGGGCATGTAGTAGTTCACGGACACCAACGCCCCCGTTAGAGGCCGGCCGCCGGCATCCCGGATCTCGATCCGGATTTTGTTCTCGCCCATGACGGGCGGGTTGCGGTTGATGACGGCATCGACGACATGGTTCGGCGTTTTCCTTCGAACCCGGTAATTTGCATCAGCCGGCACCGCGAGGCAGAGTATCAGCAGAACGGCCAGGAGGCTTGCAGCCGTTTCGGCTGCCCGTCGCTTTGGTTCGGACACCCTGCCGCGCCTTGATGTGTTCCGTGGAATCCCGTTCCCGTCAGAGTTCACGGTGCTTTCAATTCCGCTGCCTTTTCAGCTCAAAATGCCATTTCCACAACTGGTAGACCGCGGGGTAAACCAGCAGTTCCAGCAGAAACGATGAGAAAATCCCCCCGACCAGCGGGGCGGCAATCCGCTTCATCACGTCGGAGCCAGCGCCGATGGACCACATGATCGGGACCAGGCCGATAAAGGTCGTGCTGACGGTCATGAACTTGGGGCGGAGCCGGCGGACCGCCCCGTAGCGGATCGCTTCCTGCAGTTCGGCGAGGCTCTTGAGGCGTCCTTCTTTTTTGGCCTGCTCATAGGCCAGGTCCAGGTAGAGGAGCATGAATACGCCCGTCTCGGCGTCCACTCCCAGCAGGGCGATGAGCCCCACCCACACGCCGATGCTCATGTTGTACCCCAGCAGGTAGAGGAGCCAGAAAGCGCCGATGGCAGAAAACGGGACGGCCAGCAGGACGATGCCGGTCTTCGTCAGCGACCGTGTGTTCAGGTAGAGGAGAACGACGATCAGGAACAGGGTGACGGGTATGATCACCGTCAGCCATTCCCTGACCCTCTGCGATGCCTTGTAGTCCCCGCTCCAGACGTAGGCGTAGCCGGGGGGGATGCTCATCTCCTTCCGCAGCAGGCGGTCCGCCTCCTCGATGTAGCCGTTCGGGTCGCGGTTTGCCACGTCCACGTACACGTAACCGGAGAGCAGGCCGTTCTCGTTTCGAATCATGGAGGGGCCGCTCTTCATCCGGATGTCCGCCAGCTGGCTGAGGGGGATCTGCTTTTGCCCACCGGAAACAGGCACCAGCACCCGCTTCAGCGCCCCCAGGTCGGATCGGAAGTCACGCTTGTAGCGAACGTTCACCGGGTAGCGCTCCCGGCCCTCCACCGTGGTCGTCACGTTGTCGCCGCCGATGGCGTTCTCCACCACGGCCTGGGCCTCCTGCATGCTCAGGCCGTAGCGGGCAAGCTGATCGCGGCTCCACACGATGTCGATGAAATAGCCGCCGGCGGTCCGCTCGGCGAAGACTGCCCTCGTCCCCTCGACGGAGGGCAGCAGGGACTCGATCTTGACCCCGATCTCCTCGATGGCCCCGAGGTCCGCCCCGGTGACCTTGATCCCCACCGGCGTTCGGAGCCCCGTGCTCAGCATGTCGAAACGCCCCTTGATGGGCATGGTCCACGAGTTGCTCAGGCCGGTGATCTTCAGGGCCTCGTGCATCTGGCCGATGAGCTCCTGCTGAGAGAGGTGGTCCGGCGTCATGCGGCGAAGCAGGGACTTCATCCACTCGGGCGCCCACGAGGAGTACCATGTGTCCGCCTTCCGCCACTCCGACTGGGGCTTGAGGATGATCACCGTCTCCAGCATGGAGAGCGGCGCCGGGTCGGTCGAGGTCTCGGCCCTGCCGGCCTTTCCCAGCACGGTCTGAACCTCCGGGAACCGCTTGATGATTCGGTCCGTGACCTGGAGGACCTTGCGGGCCTCCTCGATGGAGATGCCCGGCATGGTAGTGGGCATGTAGAGGATGGAGCCCTCCTCCAGCGGCGGCATGAATTCCGATCCCAGCTTGAGATAGACCGGCACGGTGGCGAGCATCAGCGCCAGGGCGCCCGCGATGACCGCCCACTTCCAGCGAAGGGTCCAGGTCAGGACGAGGTCGTAGATCCGCATCAGGAAGCGGTTGACGGGGTGCTTTTCCTCAGAGTGGATTGTGCCCACAAACAGGGAGTTGGCCATCCGGGAGAGCCACCGGGGCTCGAAGCTGAAATCCTTCATGCGGATGAGCAGGAGCCTCAGCGCCGGGTCCAGGGTGATCGCCAGCACGGCGGCGATGATCATGGCCAGGTTCTTCGTGTAGGCCAGGGGCTTGAAGAGGCGCCCCTCCTGGGCCTCCAGGGTGAGGATGGGCAGGAAGGAGACGGCGATCACCAGCAGGGCGAAGAAGCTGGGGCCGGCCACCTGCTTCACCGCCCGGAGCACCACCAGTTTGTAGTCTTCCTTCCGGCCTTCCTTTTCCCACCGCTCCAGGTTCTTGTGGGCCTGTTCGACGACCACGATGGAGGCATCCACCATGGCCCCGATGGCGATCGCGATCCCGCAGAGCGACATGATGTTGGCCGTGATCCCAATCATTCTAAAGGGGATGAAGGAGAGGAGAATGACGACGGGGAGAGTGATCAATGGGATGATGGCGCTCGGCACGTGCCAGAGAAAGAGGAAGACCACCAGGGACACGGTGATGAGCACCTCGATGACCGTGGTTTTCAGGTTGTCGATGGAGCGCAGGATCAGGTCCGAGCGGTCGTAGACGGGGACGACCTTCACGCCGGGGGGAAGGCCTGGCTCGATCTCGCGGAGCCTTTCCTTGACCCGCTCGATGACATCCAGGGCATTCTGCCCGTGGCGCATGATGACGATGCCGGAGACCACGTCCCCCTTGCCGTCGAGATCGGCAACGCCTCTGCGCAGGTCGGGGCCCACCGTCACCTGCCCGATGTCCTTCAGGCGGATGGGCGTGCCCGAGTCGCTGACCGAGACGGCGATGTTCTCCAGGTCCCTGACGGACTGGATGTATCCCCGGCCCCGGATGTTGTACTCGGTACCGCCGAACTCGATGAGCCGTCCCGCCGACTCGTAATTGCCTGCCCGCACCGCCTCCACCACGCGGTTGATGGAGAGGCCGTAGGCCTGAAGGCGGTTCGGGTCCACGTTCACCTGGTACTGCTTCCCGAAGCCGCCGACGGGGGCCACCTCGGCCACTCCCGGCACCTCTTTCAGGTAGTACTTGAGGTAGAAATCCTGGTAGGAGCGCAAATCGGCGAGGCTGTGCTTCCCGGACTCGTCCACCAGGGCGTACTGGAAGATCCAGCCCAGCGGTGTGGCGTCCGGCCCGATCTCGCTTTTAACGCCTGCGGGCAGGCGCGGCAGGACGGAGGAAAGGTATTCCTGGGTGCGCGACCGGGCCCAGTAGATGTCGGTGCCGTCCTCGAAGATGACGTAGACGTAGGAGTAGCCGAAGTCGGAGAAGCCGCGGACGGCCTTCACCTTCGGGGCGCCCACCAGGGCGGAGACGATCGGGTAGGTGACCTGGTCCTCGATGATGTCGGGACTGCGGTCCCAGCGGGAGAAGATGATGACCTGTGTGTCGCCCAGATCCGGGATGGCGTCCAGCGTCATGTGCTTCATGGACCACCAGCCCGCAACGCAGCCGACGGCCACCAGGGCGAAGACGATGAACTTGTTTCTGACGCTGAAATCTATGATGCGGTCAATCATCCGGGTAACGGCCCTGGGTCGTTGAGGGGTTCATGTCTGTTGAGTGATGCGATGGAAGTGTTCAACCCTCCACGGTCATCCCGGTCGGGATCTATTTCAGGCGCGTGCCGCTCGGGGGGGCCGCGGGAATTTCGAATTGTGTCGGCGGCAGCTTGTCCTTCGGGGCCTCGCCTTCGGCCGGCGCCGGATCGCGCGGCACCGTGCCGAGATACTGAGCGCCGGGAAAGGGGTAGGTGCCTTCGGGCTTCTCTTCCGACTCACCTTCCGGGTCATCCCCTTCGCCCTGCACCGCCGCCTTTGGCTGTGCCGTGGCCGATGCTTCGCGCTTCGCTTTCGCCGGCACAGGGGCCTTTGCGGGAACTTTCGGCTTGTCCTTCATCGCGCCCGCCCCGGGCGGCCCGTCTGGTTTCCCCGCGGCCTTTTCACGGACGGGCTCTTCGTCCTTTTCAGCTCCCGCGCCCGAGGCGGAAATCGCCATCTGGCTTTCGGAGTCGATGAGGAAATTGCCGGACACGACAACCCTTTCCCCGGGCTCAAGGCCGGCGGTGATCTCCACCTGCCCGCCCAGGTTCCAGCCCGTCCTGACCCTGCGGGGCTCGAAGATGCCGTTGCCCCTGTCCACGTAGACGATGGCCTTCTTGCCCGTGTCGAGGACGGCGTCGGCCGGCACGCTAATAGACGGCGGCATGGCGATCGGGATCTCGACGTCGACGAACATGTCGGGCCGGAGGTCGTTCCGGGGATTGTCGACGTCGATCCGCACCTTGAGCGTCCTTGCCGCAGGATCGAAGAGGGGCAGTACCTTGCCCACCTTCGCGCTGAATCTCTTTCCCATCTGGCCGTGCCTGACTGTCACGGTCATTCCCGGTTTCATGTGGGCCGCCTCACCCTCGTAGACATCAGCATAGACCCAGACCTTCCGGATGTCGGCGATGGTGTAGAACTCGTCCCCGGCCTTGAACCACTGGTTGAGGGTGACCCTTCTGCTCAGGATGACGCCCCTGGCCGGCGCCCTCACCTGCAGGTAGGGCCTGGCCTTCCTCGTCTTTGCCAGTTCCGCGATCTGGGCATCGGTGATGCCGAGGGTCTGAAGGCTCTGCAGGGCCATGCGGATCTGGCTGTCGGCGATTTCGGTCTGCTGGGGCCTGACGTCGCCGCCGAGCTGCTGGCGGATGCGGTCCATCTGCCCGAGCTGGATCACGTAGTTGTTCTGCGCGTTGAAAAAGGCGGGGGCAAGCATCTCCGCAAGGATCTCGTCCTTGTTGACGAGGCTGCCCGTGGTGGCGCCGGAGATTTCGCGCACCCAGCTGTCGGTGGAGGCGTTGAGGCGGTAGAGTTTCGTTTCGTCGGGGACGACCCTCCCGTAGAGACGGAGGGTGTATGTCATCGGCTTTTTCTCCACGGCGGCGACTTTTACGCCGATGAGCTGCTGCCGGTCGGGACTGACGTTTACGGTCCCCGGGGGCAATTCGGCGTCTGCACCCTCCTGCCCTGCGGCCTGGATCGGTGCCGGCGGCACGCCGGAGGGCGATGAGCCGGGCGTAACGGTCGCGACGATGCCCGGGCCTCCGGATTGCCTCGCGCTGTACCAGCTGCCCGCAAGGAAGGACAACGCGGCAACGGAGAGGATCACGGCAACAATGAGGAGCTTCTTCATGCTGAGCTGCATCGACTCAAGTCAGGTCCTGTGTTTTCCGCAGTTTCTATGGCTTCGACATCCAGTAGAGCTACCGGCTGTGCCGGAATTTCTATCATCCGGTCAGTGGATGCCGGCCTTTATTAAACCGCTGTCTTTTCCTGGTCACTCTACCATGCCCCGCCCGTGATGTGAAGGCCGTCGTTCCATCGAGACGCGTCTCCTCGGTGAAACGATGGAAATGCGGGCACAGGAAGACATGGGACAGCTCGACGCCGATTGTCTTCCAGGCGGCAACGCATTCCAGCAAAAAAGAAGGGGAGCGGCCATCCGCCCCCCCTTGAGTCAAAATGTGAGAATCCAGTAACTACAGCTGCGGTGTTGCCCTCAGCACATAGGGTCGCATCATCTCGTTGTCCTCGTGGTCGACAATGTGGCAGTGCCAAACGTATCCAACGCCGTTGACAAGAGCAGTCGGGTCGAAGGGATACTGGGTGATGCCGGGCGTCTCACCTCCAACGGGAATGTCCGTCGGGGTCCACCGGACCATGATCCTGGTCACTTCACCGGGATACATGATGGCGGTGTCCTTCCAGCCGTTCTCATAGGGAAGCGGAAGCCTCAGCGTTCTTGCCTGGAGGTATGGGCCGATGGGAGGATTCCCCCCGATGGCGCCGTCGGCGTTGGGCGTGAGGTAAAGATTGGGCGGTCCTTGGCCGTCCAGGATGCCTTTGGCCGCGAGGGCGTTGGTGTAGACATTGGTCCACTTGGCCGCCTGGAAAGCCTGGCGGTTGACGATCTGGAAGCTCGCCAGGTGGGTGTGCATCGGGTGAGCGTCTGCGGTGATGTTGATGATCTCCCAGAGTTCCGTTGCGCCGACCTGCGGCTGCTCGCTGTCGCGGGTCGTGAAGCCCGCGATGACGCCGTTATACTTCGTGTTGTTCAGCACCAGCTCGAGCGGGCCGCCCGGGCCGATGACCTCGTTCAACGTCAGCTGCCGCTTGATGGCAGGCACGGCATTCTTGATGTTGACAATCGCGTTTGCACCCGTACGGAGAGCCGTCCCCGCTGCGACTGTCGCATTGGCCAGTCCGCTCGTGTTGGCCACCACCTTGAACTGCATGACCGTGTCCGTGGTGCCCTTCACGACCTTGGCGCCGCCTGGGAAGGGGGTCCGCGCCGAGTTGGTTAGAATCACGTTGGTATTCTGTGCGAGCGCGCTGAAGTCCACGATGATCTCGTAGCGCTCGCCCGGGCCGATGATCACGTTCGGCGTCGAGACCGCCGCGTCGAGGTAGCCGTCGTCCGTGGCGATGACCAGGAAGGGCGCCGCGTTGCTAAGCCTGAGGTCATAGAAGCGGGCATTGGAGCCGTTCACGAGGCGGAAACGATACTTCCGGGGCTCGACGTTCAGATAGGGCCAGGTCTTGCCATTCACCAGAATCGTGTCGCCGATGAACTCCGGGATCCAGAAGGGATGCACCAGCGGGTTCGGCTGCGGGTTCGAGGCCAGGTTGTAGAAGATCTGTCCCGCCGTGTCGAAGCTCCTGTCCTGGATGATGAGCGGGATGTCGTGATCCGGGAAGGCCGGCAGCACGCCTGCCGCAGGCTCGTTGAACGGGTCCGTGATGATGTACAGGCCCGCCATGCCGGCGAAGACATTCAGTCGCGTGACGCCCAGTGCATGGTCATGGAACCAGATGGTGCCCGCCTGCTGCTGGGTCGGGTAGATGAAGGTTGTGCCCGGGAAGCCGATGCCAGCGGCTGTAATGCCGGGTGTCCACCATGCGTCGGGGCCGCCGTCATAGGCGGGGGCCACTTCGCCGCCGTGGATGTGGGGGACGGCAGGCTGGGGCCCGAGGTAGATGCTGCCGCATGTCCCTTGGGGCAACTGGCCTGCGCAATTCGAGCCGAGCGGGTCGGCCCAGTCAAGGGTCTGATCGATGGGCAGGAGCCGCTGAACATTTGATCCCGTTGGTCCCGTCCCAAATGGCAGCGCGTTGATGTAGGTCGGTTGGGTCTCCACGCCCTTCCTGGCCACGACGACGGGGCCGAGGTAGCTCTGGCGAACCGGGATAGGGCCTGCAGCGGGTATATCAGAATTTATCAGGTAGCCCCAGACCCACGACGGCGTGCCGGCTGGCAGACCCAAAAATCCCGCTTTCGGGTTCGCCGGGACTCCCGTGCTGGGCAGGATCTGGGCCTGGAACTCCCTCATGTTAATATCGTAAGCAACGGATGTCGCACCACCTACTCCGGTGGCGTCAACGACGCTTACGCCTGTCACTGCTACCGGCAGCGGGTCAACGAACTTCGGGATCAGCGCCCCCGGCAATAGTATCTGTGGCGTCACTCCCTGGGCGCCGGCGGTTCCGACAACACCGAGGAGAAGAGCCACAGCCGTCACTAGGACTGTGAATTTCCTGTTCATGGTATTCTCCTTTCTTGCATTCTGCTCTCCCTTTTCTCTCTTTGCCAAAAGGTCTCTGTAAATAATCGCTCGGTGTATATGCCGTCGTTTTCCCTCCTTTCGGGATTATTCTATCTGTTCACATTAGTTTCAAACGCGTGCGTAAAGAATGACTTGCTACTGTTTTTCGGGGTTATACTCCCTGCCGTTGATCTTCTCGATGTTGACGTTGTCGCCCGAGACGATCCGGACCTCGATGGGGACGTCTTTTCCGCTTTTCACGAACGCGTCCAGGATCTTCGGGTCCGGGTTCAGGACCGTGTAGATCTCGCTCAGCATGCCGCCCTTCTTGCTCCGGATGATGTACCCATGCTCGGCCTTCGCTATTTCCCCCGTGATGCTCATCTTGCTGACGGCACTTGCCTGGGGGGTTGCCGGGCGATATTCCTTGCCGTTGATCTTCTCGATGTTGACGTTGTCGCCCGAGACGATCCGGATCTCGACGGGGACGTCCTTTTCGCTTTTCACGAACGGGTCCAGGATCTTCGAATCCGGGTTCAGGACCGTGTAGACCTCGCTCAACACGCCGCCGATCTTGCTGCGGATGATGTATCCGTGCTCCGACTTTCCGATTTCCCCCGTGATGCTCATCTTTTGTGTCTGGGCGGAATGAAGCGGCGCCGGCTGCGCAGCCTTTTCGCCCTTCTCGACCGAGAGCAGTTCCATGTCGAACACGAGAACCTTGTTTGGCGGGATCCGCTGACCGAGCCCGCCCCTGCCATAAGCCAGCTCCGGGGGCACGAAGAGCTGCCACCGGGAGCCCACCTTCATCATCGCCAATGCCTCGGTCCAGCCCTTGATCACGCCGTCGGCCTGCACTCTTGCCGGCTCGCCTTTCGCGTAGGAGCTGTCGAACTCCTTGCCGTCGATGAACGTGCCACGGTAGTTGACCTTGACGAAGTCTTCCGGCCCGGGGACGGGTCCGTCGCCTTCCTTCAGGATCCTGTACTGGAGGCCGCTTTCGGTGACCTTGATGCCCTCTTTCTTCCTGTTCTCCGCCAGGAACTGCTCGGACTCCTTCGCGTTCTGGACGCTCTGCTCCTGGACCTTCCTCAGCTGGGCTTCACGGGCCTTCTTCCTGAGGTCGACGATGAGCTTTCTCATCTCCTCGTCCTTCAGGCGGGGCTCCTTCTGGTTGATCGCGTCCTCCATCCCCTGGGTGAGGATGCCGGAGTCAACATCCACGCCGTCGGTCCTCATGCTGCGGCCGACCTCGTAGCCGATGCTGTAGCTTTCCTTCTCCTTCTGGGTCTGCAGCGCCGACGGGGGCCCTGCCGCAAAAAGCGGGGAACTTGCCAAACCCAAAAAAAATGAAACCATGAACAGCCCCATCATCACCGCTTTTACCGGTTTTGGGTTCATTTTTACCTCTTTCCTTTCATTGATATCTTCAGGGACGATATTCTATTAAAAACATTTTCTGAATCATATTATGATTTTGCGCCAAAATAATCATTATTTTCAACAAAAGGCAATCGGGGGAACCCTTATTTTTGCGCTTTAATTTTATTATTTTTTGTAGACCAGTCCGGCCGATATGGTAGACTCGCGTTCGCAATATCGTATGACCTGCCCCGGAAATATGTGCCAAAGTTTTAGTCAAAGTACGGACACTGGAGGACGACACTGCCATGCCGCGGGAAGCTGGAAACAGAAAAATAGAAACAGTACAACGGCTTGATAAGAATCAAGTTTTGTGCCAAATTACAACAATTCGATATAATTGATGAATTTAATATTGCATCTTGATGACAGAACGAAGTTGTAAAATTTCCCGACACTGAAAGCGGGGAAATCTGAGGTGGATTTAAAGGAATATTAATAATTACAAAAGGATAGCCTTTTTTACAGCAGTATTGGCTCTGTAAAGGATTCCGACAATGGTTCCAATCGGCAATAATTACAATTGATTGATGCTTAATGCCGGTTTTTGCGGGTATTTTCGATGACTGGCCACGTTATGCCAATAATTTCATGTGCGCGTCAGAGATGAATCTTGACAGGGGGCGGAGGTTTTCAACGGCAATAACCGAGACATGAAAAATGAAAAGAAGTGTTATTTATGGGTCTGTCCGGATATATGCCTGTCATCCATTGCCTGATTTGTTTTGAAGGGTTTAGGATCATGAAGATCGGCATGTGACTGATGTTCAAACAACATCAGTCATGGCACACTATTTAAGGTGAGAGACGATCATGGACAAAAAAGGATGTAAAAGATCGGTTAAAAGCGGGGGCGATCTTGCTGATCAACACCCGGATAACCGATGTAATCGCGAAATCCGTGTTGATCTTTCAGCATTCCCGGAAACGAATCCGAATCCAATCGTTGAAGCGGACGTGGATGAGCGCATCCATTACATGAACCCTGCCGCCTGTAATTTGATGCCCGAACTGATGACAGCCGGCAGTGGACATCCTTTTCTGCAGCATCTTGAATCCTTCTTTGCATCGATCAACAAGGAAGGATCACGAACAATCAACAAAGAAGTGAGAATCGGGGGACGTTATTATCAGCAGAACATGCATTATGTTGAAAAATGCGGCCATGTTCGGATTTATGGATTTGATATAACGGATAAAAAGGAGGCCGAGCTCGCCCTGGTCCGATTACTACAGGAAAGGGACTCCGTTTTTAATGCCGTGACGACGCCTCTCTTCATTGTGGATGTTAACTCCAGGGTGGTTATGAGCAATCCTGCGGCTGTAGCCTTTTATGGAATGGACACCAGAGGATTGAAAGCACCGGAAACAGCCGACATGTTATCCATCCGTCATCCCGATGGAAGCACGGTGTCTCCGGAGCAACTGCCGTCCTTTCGCGCCCTCCATGGTGAAATGGTGAAGAGCGAAAGGCATGTGGTCATCCACCCTGCAGGCAGAAAGATTATCGTCGAAAGTTCCGCCTCTCCGATTTATAATGGAGTTCAAATATCCGGGGCAGTCGTTGCCCTGCATGAGGTAACGGAAAGAGAGGAACTGCTTCTCAATCTTGAAAAAGAAATTTCCGTACGGCGCCGCATCGCCGCCGAATTGCTGAATGCTCGCGATGAATTGGAAGATCGCATCAGACAGCGAACATCTGAGCTGGAACAACTGAACACAGAACTCGTCGGGAAAATATCGGAAGTTGAAGAAGCGAGGGAAACGGTGACGCGGCAATCCGCGCTGTTGGAAGCATTTTTTGAAAACAGCCTCTCGCCCCTGGTGTTTCTCGACAAGGACTTCAATTTCATCAGGGTGAACCAGGCCTATGCCAAGGCCTGTCAGCGGGACATTTCGGAATTCCTCGGCTATAATCACTTTGATATGTATCCCAACGAGGAAAATGAATCCATTTTCCGGAAGGTTGTCGCTGATAAAAAGCCGTATGTCGCTTCGGCAAAACCCTTTTCGTTCCCGGATCACCCGGAATGGGGAACAACCTATTGGGATTGGATTCTATCCCCTATCTTGAACGATAACGGACAGGTTTCCTCTTTGGTGTTTTCCCTGAGGGATGTTACTGAAAGAAAAAGACAGCGGCTGGCTTTGGAAGAGCGGGAAAAGCTTTTGCAGGTGATTCTGGAATCATTGCCTGTCGGAGTTTGGATTCACGACGAAAAGGGTCGGATTATTCACATAAACCGGGCAGGAAAAGAGATCTGGCATGGTGCCAAATATTCAGGGATAGATCGATTTGGTTATCTCAATGCCTGGTGGCCAAACACAGGAAAGAAAATCGGGGCTGATGAATGGGCTGTCGCAAGGGCCGTGACAAAAGGAGAAACGACCCTGGGGGAGGAAATCCGCATCCGGTGTTTTGATGGGTCGAGCAAAATACTCCTCAATTCGGCAATTCCCATAAGGAATGAGGAAGGGGCGTTGGCAGGCGCCATTACGGTCAGCCAGGACATCACGGAGCGAAAAAGGGCGGAACGGAAGATGTTGGAGAGCAGAGAGAATTTGCGCATACTCGCTTCAAAACTTGTTCTTGCAGAGGAGGCGGAGAGGAAACGGATATCGATGCTTCTTCACGATCGGATTGCTCAGATGCTTGCCGCTGCGAAAATGAAGTTGGCCCTCATGGACAAAGAACAGGCATCTGGTGCAACCGGGAAAATCGTCTTTGAGATTCGCGAACTGATAAACAAGTCCCTTCGGGAAACACGGAACCTGATGATGGAAATCAGCCCCCCGATTTTATACGAACTTGGATTTGTCGCGGCAGTGGAATGGTTGACCGAACAGATGTCAAGGGAATACGCCGTTGACATTCATTTTAAGCAAGAGGGGAATTTTGACAGCCTGCAGCATGACATGTCGGTATTGCTCTTTCAGACAATTCGGGAGTTCCTTGTCAATGCGGGGAAGCACAGCTCAGCCAAGGGTGTCACGGTTGCCGTCCGTGGCAGCCAGGATGTAATTGAGATTCAGGTCGCCGATGACGGCGTTGGTTTTGACATGTCAAATATCGGCCAACCGACCTCTGAAGGTGGTTACGGTCTTTTCGGAGTCCGGGAAAGGCTGAAATCCTATGGCGGTGATATTAAGATTATGACAGCCAAAGACAGAGGCACAAATATCAACCTGACTGTTCCTTTGTTATCCAAACGGAAAAAAGGGAGAAAGGCGACATGAAAATCAAGATTCTTCTGGCCGATGACCATAAGATATTCCGTGACGGTCTTCGCGCCCTGATCGACAGGGAAGACAACATGGAGGTTATCGGGGAAGCGGAAAACGGAAGAACAGCCCTGGCGATGGCCCGTAAGCTAAAACCCGATATTATCATCATGGATATTTCGATGCCTGACATGAATGGCATTGAAGCAGCGCGCCTTTTGCTGGCCGAGATGCCAAACATGAAGATTATCGCCCTCTCCATGCATTCTGATCATCGATACGTCTCGGGAATGATTGAAGCGGGTGCTTCAGGATACCTTCTCAAGGATTGTGATTTTGAAGAACTGGTGAGAGCCGTCAGGCAGGTTGTCCTGAACAAGTTGTATTTGAGCCCCGATGTGACGGGTGTTGTAGTCAGCGCCTATAAAAGCAAATCGTCGGCTTCGGGGCAGACTTCAGTTCCTACATTAACATCCAGGGAAAGAGAACTTCTGCAACTGTTTGCCGAAGGCATGAAAACGAGCAGGATTGCCGCTCACCTGAACATCAGCGTCAAGACAGTTGAAACCCATCGTCGCAACATCATGGAAAAGCTGAATTTCAGCAGCAACGCGGAGCTTATCAAATATGCCATCCGTGAAGGGTTCACGTCCATCGATAGATAACCGGAAACGTTCCGGCATGCATTTCTCTCCACCCGTTGCCGATTACTAAGGGTTTCCCTTATATCAAATTCATCCATTTTCAGGGTTAAAATCAAAGTTTCTTCGATAGAAATTCTCCGCAAAACAGATGGATAATTTACGCATGAAGGAATGCGGAAGGGGAGATATTTGTGTTTTAGCATGCGAAAAAACGTTTCATTGAAGAAAGGAGATCATCATGAAAGCACCCGAAAGAATTCTTGTACCGACTGACTTTTCACCGTTTGCCGATAGGGCTGTTGAACAAGCCGCGGCGTTGGCGCGCCAGTACAAAGCAGAGTTATACCTGCTGCATGTTGTTCAAGACATTCAACAGTGCGTAGTAGATTATTGTCTGACAGAAGGATTGGTTACTCAATACAGAAACAGCGGCATCGATGGATCAAAGGCAAAATTGCAAAGTGAGATTGAAAAACATACGGGAGCAAAGGATCTCAAGGTCATCGCGGATGTCAGGGTCGGAATACCCTATGAAGAAATTTTGAAGGAAGAGCAGGAAAAAAAGATAGACCTTATCGTTATTGCGACCCATGGCAAAACGGGCATCCTGCACAACCTGATGGGGAGCGTGGCCGAACGTGTTTCCCGGGGGGCAAAATGCCCGGTTATGCTGGTTAAGGCTTAGGATGAGAGGGTACCTATGTGAGGAGCTGTCATTGGAATTGCTTGCGGATTGGCGTGAACATCCGGGCAATGGCCTCAAGATGTTCAACGTAAAAGCGTATGGATAAGGCGATGGACTTCTATGTGCTGATTGGTGGGGAGGCCGGGCAGGGGGCATATTCCATAGAACTGGAATTGACGGAGATGCTCTCCCGGCTGAACTACCATTTCTTTGCCACAAAAAACTATATGTCACGGGTTCGCGGCGGACACAACTTCCACATGGTCCGTGTCGCCGACCATCCGGTTTCTGCTCTTTCGGGTGAAAAATGGGATATGGTGATCGCCCTCGATAAAGAAACCGAGACACGCCACAGGCCGTTTCTGCGAGAAGATGGCTTTTACTTATCCCGGAAGTTGACAACGGACATCGCAAAGGAGGCGAATGATGAATTCCACGACGTGACGGCAGCCAACACGATTCTGGTCGGAGTCATCCTGTCCGTGATCGGTGCAGACGTCGGGAAAGTGAGAAACATTGCGGAAGGAACCCGGCTGATGCACCTGATGAAGGGGTTCAAAATAGCTTCCCGGTGGGGTATGGCAGGGACGTACCCAATCCGAGCGAACGCCGGGAATCACTGCATATTTGACGGAAACAAAGCCATCGCTTTCGGAGCTCTGCTCGGGGGCTGCCAGTTCTTGGCCGGTTATCCCATGACACCCGCCACATCCATCATGCATTATTTTTCTTCCGCCTCCACGTCTCTTCCCATCCATTTTGAGCAGGCGGAAGATGAAATTGCCGCCATCAATATGGCTCTGGGCGCCTCTTATGGGGGTGTCCGATCCATGACGGCAACCTCCGGGGGCGGTTTCGCCCTCATGCAGGAAGGGGTTTCCCTGGCAGGAATGACGGAAACACCGATCGTCATTGTGGTCGCACAGCGGCCCGGACCGGCTACGGGTCTCCCCACGAGGACAGAGCAGGGAGACCTTAATTTTATCCTGCATGCCAGCCACGGTGAATTTCCGCGGATTGTCTTTGCTCCGGGGTCGGTCGTGGAAGCGATCAACCTGACCCGGACTGCGTTCGAGATGGCTGATCGTTATCAGATTCCTGTCATTATTCTGACGGACCAGTATTTTGCCGATTCCATACATGTTGTGGAAGAAGAACTATCCATGGATGTCGAGATCCGCGATCAAGGCACATTCGATCGGACCTATCGTCGCTATGCCCTGTCATCAAACGGAATCTCCCCGTTAACATGCCCCGGGCTGACCGACGCCCTGGTGTGCGTAGACTCGGACGAACATGACGAAGATGGGAAAATTACCGAGGATCTGAACCTGAGAATCCGCATGACGGACAAGCGCCGCAGTAAAACAAAGCTCCTCAGCCAGGATTGCGTATTTCCGACCTGTAAGGGTGATCCGCATAACGATTCTATTGTTATCTCTTGGGGCTCCAACAGGCTTGCCGTGGAAGAGGCGGTCGAAAAATTGATCCGGGTAGGAATCAACACGGCATCTCTTCACTTCGGAATGGTTTATCCCCTGTCGGAAAACATGATTGCCCCATACGACCTGGCATCGAAGATTCTGATCTGTGTGGAGAATAATGCAGAGGGACAGTTCGCCGGGTTATTGAAACGGGAATTAGGCATCTCCGTTGCCCACTCCGTATTGAAATACAACGGTGAGTGCTTCACGGTAGAAGAGCTTTGCTCTCGCCTGAAACCGTTGATATCGCAGGGAACAGGATATGATAACAAAAGATGATATGGCATGGTGCCCCGGATGCGGCAATTTTGCCATCCGGGACGTACTGGAAAAAGTACTTGCAGATCTTCCCCTTCCCGGAAAGAAAATTGTCTTTACCTCAGGCATAGGACAGGCAGCGAAAATGCCGCATTATCTGCCTGTGAGTTATTTCAACGGTCTCCATGGAAGATCTCTGCCACTGGCTGTGGGAATCAAGCTGGCCCGTCCCGATCTGACGGTGATCGCCTATTCCGGTGACGGGTGCCTTTATGGCGAGGGTGGAAACCACTTCATCCACACGATAAGGAGAAGACTCGACCTGACCATCCTCACATCGAATAATCAGATTTATGGCCTTACGAAAGGACAAAGCTCCCCCACTTCTGATTCAGGTGTTAAGAATGCCCTTGATCCTCAGGGCAATGAGAATATTCCCCTCAATCCTGTCGCTTTGGCCATCACCATGGGCGCCCCCTTTGTGGCACGCGGTTTTGCCGGTGAAAAAGAGCATCTGTCGGGGCTGATCCGGGAGGCCATACTCTTCCGGGGGACCGCTCTTGTGGATATTCTTCAGCCCTGTGTCAGTTTCAATAAAATCAACACATACCAGTGGTACCGGGAAAGGATCTACAAGTTGGAAACATCCACCATGGATCGTTATGAAGGGTTGCGCCTGGCCGATCAATGGGGAGAAAAGATCCCGATCGGTGTTCTATACCGAAATGATGCCTTAGCCTGTCGGGAGACCAAAAAAATCTTTCGAGAACCGTTACTTGGTGAGGCGATCAAAGGTCATCTACGCATGGAATGCGTGATGATGAGATAATGCGGTACCTTGTGCCTGTTCACCATAAGGACAACCGCCGTATCTCCATTGAGTTTTCCATCCAGCTCTTGAGGGACGCCGGAGGCCAGATTGAGAAGGATGTGCCGGTGCTTCAAGACGTGAGCGAACGCTTTGCCCGCGAGCAGGAACTGCGAGCACGACTCAAAACGACGGCTTAGGAGGACTCTAATTGAAGATAATTGTTTGCATCAAGCAAGTGCCGGATACAACGGATGTTAGAATCAGCCCCGATACCAATACACTGGTTCGTGAAGGCATACCTAATATTATCAACCCTTTTGACGTGTACGCGATTGAAGAAGCTCTCCGGCTCAAGGAAAAATTCGGTGGTAAAGTTACGGTTATTTCACTGGGGCCGCCGCAATCCATAAATGCGCTTAAGGAAGCTGTTGGAATGGGGGCGGATGAGGCGATCCAGCTATCCGATTGTGCTTTTGCTGGTTCGGACTCCTGGTCGACAGCATATACTCTGGCCCTGGCAATCAAAAAATTGGGTGAATTTAATATCATACTGTGCGGAAAGCAGGCTATTGACGGCGATACCGGCCAGGTTGGCCCAGGCATTGCCAGCCAGCTTGGCATTACTCAGCTTACCTATGTTTTCAAGATCCTCAAGCTGGAACCGGAAGCCGATACGATTACAGTAGAACGCCTGCTGGAAGAAGGTCGGGAAATCGTGGAAGCCAAATTGCCTGCGCTGCTCACTGTGGTGAAGGATATCAATCAGCCGCGCTCCGTTACGCTTTTTCACATTCGCAGGGCTTCCAAACTACTCATTCCCACATGGACTGCCGCCGATTTGCCTGAAGCGGACCGATCCAGATTAGGCCTGAATGGCAGCCCGACAAAAGTGATAAAGATTTTCAGCCCGCCAAAACGGGAGGGTGCGTTGGACTTGATCCAGGCCGACAGTGTCGAGCAGTCTGCTGCCATACTGGCTGATAAAATTATTGCGGAAAAGATTTTATAAGGAAAAAGCATGCCGCTATTGAAAATCGATAAAGATAAATGCGTCGGTTGCGGAAGCTGCATTGATGCCTGTCCATTCGGAGCGCTTAGCCTGATGGATAATATGGTAGTGGTGAATGATCAATGCACGGGCTGCGGAGCATGTCTGCTCGCATGTCCTGTGCATGCCCTCAATCTTGAGGCTGAGCTCCCGCGGGCGACTGCGGAGGACCTTGCGGCATACGGTGGTGTGTGGGTATGGGTGGAACAGTTCAACAGAAGGGCAGGCGGCATTTCTTTGGAGATGCTGGGACAGGGACGGAAGTTAGCCGACCAGCGCAAAGTCACACTCACTGCATGTGTGCTGGGTCACACGGTTGAACACATCGCAAAAGAAGCCATTTCATACGGTGCGGATCGTGTTTTTTGGGCGGATGACCCCGGACTTGCCGTTTACAGGACGGCGCCCTATGCAAGCATACTCATCAATCTTGTTCGTGAGCACAAACCGGAGATATTCCTGCTGGGTGCCAGCTCGCGTGGTCGGGATCTTGCCGGGTCAATCGCTTCTGTCCTCTATACAGGGCTCACAGCTGATTGCACCGGCCTTGATATTGATACACAACAAGGTCTGTTGTTGCAGACTCGACCGGCCTTTGGCGGCAACATCATGGCTACAATCATTTGCCCCGATCATCGTCCGCAAATGGCCACCGTTCGCCATCGCGTATTTGAGATGCCCGTTGCCGATCCGAAGCGCGTGGGGCAAATCGCGGCCATTCAAGCCGCTATTGACGAAGATCGTATGACAACAACCGTTGTAGATTTTATCCTTGAGAAAGAACAGGTTAATCTGGCTGATGCCCATATTGTCGTGGCGGGCGGGCGCGGTGTCGGTGGGCCGGCGGGTTTCGACCCGATCCGCAAGCTTGCCGATGTGTTGGGCGGTGCAGTCGGGTCATCGCGATCTGCGGTGGACGCGGGATGGATTTCTTATGCGCACCAGGTGGGGCAGACCGGTCGTACGGTGCGTCCGGACCTGTATATTGCATGCGGCATATCAGGCGCGATACAGCATCTGGCTGGCATGAAAACATCAAGGGTTATCGTTGCCATAAATAAAGACCCACAAGCGCCCATCTTTGGTATCGCAAATTATGGAATTGTTGGAGATCTGTTTCGAATCGTCCCGTCATTGACGGAACAGTTTATAAAGAAGCTGCACAAATAGCATGGCAGGGTCGGAGATATCCCTCTTACAGGGAAATCATTTTCTCGATGACCGCTTTTCATTGTCTGCAAAATTGGGAGGACGTTATGAAACCGATTGGACCGTTGATGTGGGAGCACAGGCTGATTGAAAAAATGTTGCGTTTATTCGAGGGTGAAATCAACAAAATCCATGAAGAAAATAAAGTTGATGCTGTTTTCATCGATACGGCTGTTGATTTCATCCGCACTTACGCTGATCGAACGCACCACGGCAAAGAAGAAGATATTCTCTTCCGGGACCTGGGAAAAAAGCAACTTTCACCGGAACACGAAAAAATCATGAATGAACTGTTTGAAGAGCACAAATATTCAAGGAAAGTGGTGGGGAAATTAGTTGAAGCTAAGGAAAGGTACCTCAAGGGCGACAATACGGTTCAAGATGTGATTGCATACCTGAATGAGCTTGCTCAATTTTATCCGAAACACATCATGAAAGAAGACAAGAATTTTTTCTATCCCTGTATGGATTACTTTTCCAGGGATGAGCAGGATAAGATGCTGGATGAATTCTGGGCATTCGATAAAAACATGATTCATGAGAAATATACAAAAGTTGTGGAGCAATTAACGAGAGAGAAATGAACCGGGGAACAGATCACGGCGATGATTGCTCTTGAAAACGGTGACATATCACCACTGCTTAAATGGGTGCAGTCCGCAGATGAAAAAGAGATGCGAATCGCTTTTCAAAAAACGCTTGCAGTTCGTGCCAAGGATGCGGAGGCAAAAGAATTGGCGGATATGTACTTTTTTGAAACCTTGGTTCGGATTCATCGTGCTGGTGAAGGTGCTCCCTATACTGGTTTGAAACCAGGTGAAGCAGTTGACCCGGCTGTTGCTTTGGCCGACAAGGCTTTGGCAGATGGATCGGCGGAAAAGCTGGCAGGTGTGCTGTCCAAAGCCATGTCACAAGGCATTTTTGAACGTTTTCAACAAGCCGGCGAAACACAGAAACATGCGGATGAATCAGTGGCGGCTGGTCGTGAATTTGTCAAAGCTTATGTTATTTTTACACATTATGTGGAAGGGTTACACGCTATGATTAAAGGGGGCGAAGGCCACCATAAGGAAGCGGCAAAAGGCGATAGAAGGACATGATCACTGAAATGGCGAATAACTAAGCCAGGGCTGAACGAAGATAGAATCTTTAAAAAGAAGGGAGATGCGTTATGAAAGTTTTGATCGCCTATTACTCAATGTACGGTCATATCCGCCGTCTGGCGGAAGCAGTGGAGGAGGGAGTCGGCAGTGTAGGTGGTGCCGATGTCAGGATTTGTCGTATTCCAGAAACGCTTCCGGAAGAAGTTTTAGTGAAGATGGGTGCTCTGGAGGCGCAAAAAGCTCAGGTCAATGTACCCGTTTGTAAATTGGAGGATCTGGTCGCAGCGGATGCAATAATCTTTGGCACTCCTACACGTTTCGGCAACATGTGCGGTCAGATGCGCCAGTTTCTTGATGGAACCGGCGGACTCTGGTCCAAAGGTGCCCTTGTCGGCAAATTGGGAAGCGTTTTCACCTCCAGCGCCACTCAACATGGTGGGCAGGAATCAACGATTTTGTCTTTTCATTTAAACCTATTGCACCACGGCATGATCATCGTCGGCCTTCCTTATACCTTCGCAGGGCAGATGCGGATGGATGAGATTACGGGCGGATCGCCTTATGGGGCATCTACTATCGCAGGGGGCGATGGCAAACGGATTCCGAGCGAAAATGAGCTCGATGGAGCTCGCTTCCAAGGCAAACACGTTGCAGAAATTGCGGCGAAACTGTTCCGGTGAAGATGCGGACACGGATATTCAGGAGGCTTTTTTCATTGCGAAGCCCTGGAAATAGACATGTTGGAGAAATAAAGTCATCTGCAGGACGTTGACTTTATCGTGGATAACAGATTCGGACACGTTGAACGAAAAAAATGGAGGTGACAACATGTGGAAGGAATTGATGATAATACCGCATGTGGTGTTCGGTGTGTTCGGTATTCTCTTTGCTGTGTGGGTTGCCGTGGAGGCGGCAAACAGCACTGAGGCGAATCAGTACCGGTTGAAACTGGCCAGCATCGGGACAACGCTGTTCCTCTGGCTTTCCTATCTGATGGGTGGGTGGTGGTACGTAGTCTATTATGGCGCCGCCGCCAGCAACAGCGATAGATCGATCATCCTGGCCGGACCATGGAAATGGTCCCATTCTTTTTTCATGGAGGCCAAGGAGCATATTTTCTTCATGCTGATCCTGCTGAGCATCCTGCTTTCCATCGTCATTTTCCGCAACCCGGTTTTTAAGGACAAGAAGATCAGAAATCTGACCATCGTGATCGCGTTGACGATTGTTGCGTTGGGATTGGGAATGGAGGGTTTCGGCGCAATGATCGGCAAGGGGGTCAAAATGAGCCTGCTGGGAGGGAAGTGACATGGGGAAACGGTCTGAGCATCAAACATTGGACAAGCTGTCCGTCGGTTTCGGGATATCGTTTTTGATCGCGAGCATTTTTAACGGCCTGCTGCTCATTGCCAAGGAATCCTATGCCCCTTTAAAGGGCTGGATGAAATCCCTTTCCGGCCATCATTGGATTACACACGGGATTTTTGTCATCGTCGTGTTTATTGTTCTTGGATATGTCTTCTCCGGACGCGACATGTACATGAAAGTCGATGCGGATAAAACTTCTGGTCTGGTCATTGTCGGAACGGTGCTGGGAGGTTTGATAATCGTGGGATTCTTCTTCAAACATCTGCTCGAATAGACTGCTCCCCGCAAAGATATGGAGACAGGGCATGTTATCCGGTTGATCCTCAACTGTATTTCAAGGTGGCAACATTGAGGCGGAGCAGAGTCCCTGTCGCACGGATCGCAATGAAAACAAGAGCATCTGAGAAAGGAGCCACGCCATGAAAATGTCTGCGAAAATCAAGATTATGAGTATTTTATGCATGGTCTGCGTGCTTATTGGAACTGCGGGGAATGCTTTTGGTGAAGCGTGCGGTGCCGGTTTGAAATCCGTCAGGACGGAAGGGGCGAAAATCTTGCCGGATCCCGTGAATACCGATGGAGACAAATACAAGGTGCTCTTGGAAAACGAAAAAGTTCGTGTCCTTGAATATCGTGATGTGCCGGGAGCCAAGACTGCCATGCATTACCATCCTGACTTCGTCGTATGTTCACTCAGTTCGTTTAAACGCAGGTTGGTCCTGGGCAGCGGCAAGACCATGGAGCGCGAGTTCAAGATTGGTGAAGTACTTTGGAATCCGGCTCACGAACATATTGGAGAGAATACAGGCACGACCGACACACATGTCATCATTGTCGAATTAAAGGGAAATGCGTCTTCCGGGAATAAGTAGTCTGTGATTCCAGTCACGGTTGGAAACAAACGTTGCCTGAAAACTCAACAGCGAAGATCTCACGCTGACCGGTGACGAGATCAAACCGGCATTTTCGACGGAAACAGGAATTCCGGACCGATCTGATGAAAAATCCAACAAGAGGGGGATAACACGTGGCAAGCCAATTATTTTCACCTTTCAAACTCAGGGGTATTGAATTCAAGAACCGGATCTTCATGCCGCCCATGGACATGTTCTGCAGCGATGACGGGTTCCCGTCCGACTGGCATTTCGTCCATTACGGGACCCGTGCTATGGGGGGTGCCGCGCTGCTGATCCAGGAAGCGACGGCGGTGTCGCCGGAAGGCAGGATCTCCCCCGGGTGCCTCGGCATCTGGTCCGACGGGCATGCGGATGCATTCAAACGGATCACCGCCTTTATCAGGAACCAGGGTGCGGTACCGGGGGTGCAGCTTGCCCATGCGGGGCGCAAGGCGTCCGTCGCGCTCCCTTCTTTCGGAGACAGGCCCCTGACGGAAGAGGAAGGGGCCTGGCAGATCATCGGGCCTTCACCCGTTCCCTTCACGAACGGATATCCCGTGCCGAAAGCGTTGACCGCGGGGGAACTGGACAAGGTTGTCTCCCAGTTTGCGGCGGCGGCAAAAAGAGCCCTTGCTGCGGGATTTGAAGTGGTCGAGATTCACATGGCGCACGGTTACCTCTGCCACCAGTTCCTTTCCCCGCTCTCCAATAAGCGAACCGACGAGTACGGCGGAAGCCTGGAAAATCGTGTCCGGTTTCCCTTGCAGGTGGCGCGCGCCGTTCGCGGCGCCTGGCCGGACAACCTGCCCGTATTCGTGCGTGTGTCGGCGACCGACTGGATGGAGGGCGGCTGGGACCTGCCTCAGACCGTGCAGTTGGCCCGCATGCTCAAGGAAATAGGGATTGACCTGATCGACTGTTCGACGGGAGGGCTCGTTGCCGATGCAAGAATTCCTGCGGGGCCGGGCTTCCAGACGCCGTTTGCAGCGGCGGTGCGGAAGGATGCTGAAATCCCCACCGCTGCGGTCGGCCTGATTATGGATTCTCATCAAGCCGAGCAGATTGTCAGGACGGGAATCGCCGATGCCGTGCTGATCGGCCGCGAACTGTTGCGGAACCCATACTGGCCTCTTCAGGCAGCCCGAGAACTGGGATTCGACATTGAATGGCAGACTCAGTATCTGCGCGGCAAGCCCCAGAGGCAATAGGCAGGAGGATGAAGTGAAAAGCCAGGATCGGGGACAAATGATAAACGGGAGGACTGAAAAAACCATGCCTCGACTTCACCAAGGAGCTGGGCATCCATTATGAAAGGATTATCGAGCTGGCGGAACGGTCGACCGTCGTCATGAAGATGATGGAGCTTCAAACCCGATACGGCTATGACGATGAGAACGATGGACGCGGAGAAGTACAACACCTACATGCCATACCGGATGGTCGTTCCTGTCAATCGCAACACTTCGGGGTTTCTAAACAGCCTTCTGATCCAGACACGATACCACCTTGCCATGTTCGAGCATGCTTTACAGGTTGGTGGTTGGCATGGAGGCGGGCCTTGGAACTGGCGAGGCCGCGGTCCTGGCAGGATGTGGGCTTGGTAAAGGATTACACTATGCCATCAACGGGAAAATCTTCCCGGCAAGCACACCGGCTTTCAACCCACAGCGATCAGTCCGGGAATGTGTAGTTCTTCGCTCTAAAAAGTTTGAGGCATGCATCTACTGCTTCAGCGTCATAGAGGATACCTCTGTTCTTTTCAATTTCCTCCAGGGCTTTTTCGATTCCGAGCCCGGGACGGTAAGGGCGGTCGGAGGCCATCGATTCCACGGCATCC
>CAYWTL010000012.1:27428-46352 GCA_964460245.1 uncultured Syntrophaceae bacterium
ACTCCGGAAGAAGCTGTTCTCCTTTCAATCCGTTCGGATAACCGGAGCCGTCCATTCTTTCGTGGTGTTCCAGGACCATCCTCGCGACGGGCCAGGGGAAATCGATGTCCTTCAGGATGTCATAGCCGGACCGGGCATGCGTTTTGATAAGGCCGAACTCCAGGTCTGTCAGCTTTGTCGGCTTGGTGAGAATTTCTGAAGGTACGGATATCTTGCCCAGGTCATGGATAACTGCTGCCGTGCGAACGCCATCGATCGTGTTGCCCGAAAGCCCCATTTCCGTCGCAATGGTTCGGGTGAGGTCGGCCACCCGCCGCTGATGGCCGGCCGTGTAGGGATCCCGCGTCTCCACGGCTATGGCCATGGCCTGCACGGTTGCTCCCAACGCTTTCCGCAGGCGCTCGAAACTCTCCCGCAACGCCTTTTCAGCCTCTCTGCGTTCCGTGATATCCCGTGAAACGCCATGGATGCCGGTCAGGACCCCCTGCGCATCGCGAATCCCGCCGATCACGTTTTCCACCCAGACCGTGGTGCCGTTCTTATGGTAGTACTCCACTTCGAACTTTCTGGAACGATCGGGATCAGCCAGACCCGTTTGTTCCCGCTCAAGCTCTTCCGATAGGATTTGCTCGACAAGTTTCAACGAAGCGGGGGCAACCTGCTCCTTGATATCCTGCGTCATGCGTTCTTCCGGGCTAAAGCCGAGCAACTTTTCCATCGAATGGCTGACATAAGTGGTTTTCAGGTTCAGGTCCATCGTGAAAATGTTGTCGTTCATGTGTTCAGCCAGGAACCGGAACCTTTCTTCGCTTTTCCGAAGCGATTCTTCGGCCTGCTTTCGCCCGCTGATATCAACAAAGCTCTCAAGAATGTGCGTGCGCCCCCCGAGCGTCACGTTCGCCGCCGTCTTGATGATCTGACGCTTTCCGCCCCCGGATGTCAGCAGGAGGCATTCCGAACGATCAGCGGGATCCCCGGAATCCGCAACGGGATATTGTTCCACTTCAGCAGGACCGATGAACTGATGGCGCAAGGAGCCGACGATTTTCTCCCCGGACGTTCCGATCATGCGGACCGCGGCAGGATTGACGCCAACAATGACATGATTTTCCGGGTCCGTGATCAAAATGCCGGTTTGCACCGATTTCCAAATCGCTTCGAACTTCCCCTCGTTTTCAGTCGTTGCTGCCTCATCCTTACTGAATTCGGCGTTGATTCTTTCGAGTTCCACGATTCTTTGACGAAGGGCAGTGAGTTCTTTGAGATGGTGGGTTGCAGCCGATATCCCATCGTACCGATTATGTTTCGCGACAAGGCATACTCTTCTGTTTCCCTCGGCATCTTTATCATCGCCCTCTTTGATTTCCATCTTTTCGATGGTCGAACCTTCTGCCAAATTGATTTTCTCTGAAGGTGACCGGTCTGATATGGAATCGTGCTTTATTTTCAAGGGTATGTCTGAACCGCCGTCGTCGGCCTTGGCAGCCGGCGTTTCCATTTTACGATATATCACTCTGCATTTCGGACACTCACCGGCGGATATGATGCCATACCGGTCGTCGATGGGTCGCCTTTGGTAGCCGCAGTTCGGACATATTTTCATGAATCACCAGACCCTTCCGATCATTTCCCAGATGTTCCGAACGATCTGGCCGTGACCTTCATGGATGTAGAACCCCATCTGGGCGATCAGAGAATAGGCGATTGCAAACTGCGCCAACGCGTAGCCGGCAATCGTGAACTGGCTGACGCTGACGACGCCGATTCCGAATTGCGACAAGGTGAGGAAGCCGCAGGCGAACTGCCCGACGGCAATGATGCCCCGGGCGGGAACGGGCAGGAGGTTTGGGCGGTACTTGAAGGAGATGTGGAGGAGCGGGAGCCCGAACAGGATCATATCCGATTTGTACTCAAACCCCCAGCCGTCCCATTTTTCCCGCGCGGGCAGCGGCGCTCCGCAATGGGGGCACGCCATCGCCTGCTCGGATATTTCATGTCTGCATGCTCTACAGGGTTTCATGCGGTGTGGCCTTGTTGGACCCATCCTTGGCATTGTCATCCTTATCGACAAGCAAGGCAAATGCCACAAATCGGTTCCTCCTGACATTCAATGCAGAATCCCGTATAGCATACTATATTCCAGCACTTGTCTGATCTTTGCCCCGGCTTTGTGAGGAGATGTTGCAAGCACGGCGTCTGCAAAGCATGGGGATATTCGCTGTATGCCCGTGATTATCACCGGCGTTGAGTGATCTAATGCTGTGACTGTCGGCGGTTTCAGTTGTCGAGGATTGCTGTCAAAACAAGACCTATTGAGATTATCGGTTATATTATCATTTTGATCATCTGAATTATTTGAACCGTTCTATTTCCAACATTTTCATGGCTGCTCGGGATCGCCGGAAAGGATTTCAGGAATTGGAACCGGGGAAGATCTTTCCATCGAGAAGCCGGCAGGTCAGTCTTCTGATATCCTGACCTGTCCAACCAATGCACATGCGCAATTCCAAGGAATGCTGGCTCTACTGAGCGAGGTAGTTGAGGGCGTTTTGCAGCGGTGCGATGGAGACCTCGATTAACCCTCCATATGGATGGTCTAACTCCAAAATCATGTACAAGGCTCCCGCGGTTGACAACGAACAGACCAGCAGAATGGTGATGACCGTGGCATTCGGCGGCGAGATCATGCTGAAACTGAAGAAAATGATTATTAACCAGAAGACCAGCATCACAAAGAACGGCATGGGCAAGGAACTTTGCTCCCGCTGCTGGGTGAGAAGCCAGCGTACATCGGAAATCTCGCGGCTTATCTGCAAAGCTTGGGACAATAGCCAACGCTGAGATTCGCTTTGCGGAGATAACCGCAGAAGTTTATCTTGAATGGCTTCCAGTCCAGCCCTCGGGTCGAAGGTTATCTTGTCCAGTTTTTGCTTCCCTTTCTTTGGCGACAGTCGATCAAGCGCAAAGGCAAGGCTGTGCCGCAGTAAATCGCGGACTTCCTTTGTTTCCGGTCCGTAGTTGGCCATGACCCGGTCAAGCAGGATGATCTTCGATCCCGTCTGCATGAGTCCATTATTCATGGTATCAAAGGACCCCCTTGCTGTAGCAATAAGAAGGCCAAGGACGAGGGCAGCCAGCGTTGCGATCATGCCAATCCCCAGTTTCACGGCGTCCTTCGACTCTTCACTCAGGTGATGTTCGGGCAATATGGACCGAATGAATATTCCGATCAGCATGCCGCTGAAAATGCAACCGAATGCCATAAGCGAAATCGCCAGTGGACTCATGGTTTGCCGCCTTTCCGGATGAAGCGGTGATCTGGTGGTTTTGGCTGGTCTGTAGCATATTTGGCCCGGGTTGACAACCACAGCCGATGAAAGCATGGCAACGGCAAATCCCCATATTCAAGGATTATTGTATTGGCAGGCATTGGGTGTAATCTGACCCCGGATTCGATTGCAGCCCTTTTTGAAGTTGTTCATGAGGATCTATTCATTTGCTTGCGCAGAGCTTCAATGAAATGTCGAACTTTACTTCCCATGATTCTCAAAATTCAGCATCATGGAGATATGCAGACTTGCAGGTGCACCGCTTCCTGAAAAGTTTTTTCTGAATTATTTCATTGCTGCGGTAGAATACCAGCTGAAATCATGGTATTAAAAGGATCCGAGGTCACGCATGTTCCGGTTCCACGTCCAGACAGCGGGTGTGGCGCTGACAGCCCAGCAGCCGCTCAACAACATCGCCAGAGCCGCCTATCACGCCATGGCCGCCGTTCTGGGAGGGGCGCAGTCGGTGCACGTGGATGCCTACGACGAGGCGCTGTGTGTACCCACGGAGCTTTCGTCCCTCACGGCGCTGCGGACCCAACAGATCCTGCAATCCGAAACCGGTGTGACCAAAACGGTGGATCCCCTCGGGGGTTCCTACTTCCTCGAGTCGCTGACCAATGCCATGGAAACGGAGATTGACAGGATCCTTGAGGCCATCGACAGCATGGGGGGCGTGGTCAAGGCCGCCGAGAAAGGCTGGATTCACGAGGAAATATCGGCCGCCGCCTACAAGTATCAGTTGGCCGTCGAATCCGGCGACATGCCGATTGTCGGGGTCAACTGTCACCAGATGGAAGACGAGAAACTCCCGATCGAGCTCTTCAGCATTCCCGAGACCCTCGGCATACAAAAGAAGAAATTGCGTCAGCTTCGGAAGCGGAGAAAGGCCGGCGAGGTGAAAAAAGCTCTCGATTCCGTTTCGCGCTGCTGCGAGCGCAACGAAAACCTGATGGAGCTCCTGGTCGGTGCAGTGAAAGTGTGCGCGACGGAGGGAGAGATCTCCAAGGCCATGAAGCGGGTCTATGGCGTGTGGGACCCACCGCTCTTCTAACCGGCAGGCGAAAGGAAAGGGAAAACGCATGGAGAAGAAAATACGGATCCTGATCGCGCGCCTCGGGATGGACGCCCACTGGCGCGGAAGCATTGTCGTAGCCAAGGCGCTTCGCGACGCGGGCATGGAGATCATCTACGGCGGCAACCAGAACCCGGAAAACATCGTGAGGATGGCCATCCAGGAAGACGTCGATATCATCGGGCTGAGCTCCCTCTCGGGCAACCATCTCGAACTTGCCCCGAGGGTTGTGAAACTGTTGAAAAAAGAAAAAGCGGGGGACATCAAGGTCATATTCGGCGGCACCGTTGCCCCGGATGATGTCCCGAAGCTAAAAAAGGCGGGCATCGTCGAGGTCTTCGGCCCCGGCTCTTCACTGAAGAAGATCATCGAATCCGTCACACGGATCGCGGCAGGCCCGGCTGGCTGATTCAACACGGCAGGCCCGGCGATTACAGCCGCCTGCCGCTCAATTCCGATAGGTTGGGGGCAGGGCTTCCCTCGGACGCGCAGGGTATTGTCTTTTAGTGATGTTCATCCTGAAGAGCTGTATCCGACAAGGATCACGGACATCCAACCTTTCGATGCGTTTGGATTGCGCTCAGAGAAATATTCTACTGAGAAGATGATAGCGATTTTGATGGCAAGTCATGGCAATATCTAAAGAAGTCAAATATTTATTGCTGAATAAATTTCTTACCGCCCTGATTTATCATCTTTTTAATCTTTATGCCAAGACGCTCCGCGTTCAATACGAGGGTGTGGAAGCAATTCAGCGGCATTTAGACAACGGCGGGCGGGTCGTTATTGCCAGCTGGCACCAGCGGTTCTTCGGTGGGTTCTTTCTTCCAAAAATCTTCAAACAGTCACCTTGTATCATGATCAGTCAAAGCCGCGATGGGGACTTTATCTCCAGTGTCGTGCAACGCATTGGCTGGATTCCGGTTCGAGGATCGAGCACCCGGGGAGGAAAGAGTGCCCTGGAAAAAATGGTCCAGGGAGTCATCCGGCATGGCCTTGGCGGTCACATTGTCGATGGCCCGAACGGACCGCCCCACATCATCAAGCCCGGTCTGGTCTCACTCGCCCAGCGTTCAGGTGCGGCGATCTGTCCTGGTTTCGTTTCCTATGAGAACGCATGGACCTTCAATAGCTGGGATCGTTTCATGGTTCCCAAACCATTCAGCAGGGTTATATTTCGCACAGGTGCTCTCCTGGCTGTACCTGCAGAAATGGATGGATATCGTTTTGATGTTTTCCGGCGACGAATTGAAAAAGAGCTGATCTCTGGATATGAGGCATTGGACAGCTCCTGGAAAGGATGATGATTCCTTCATTTTCCATTGCTGGCTGTTTGTTCCCCGGGGAGGCCCCAAGCGTTCAGAAAATATTTAAAAACCTTACATTTCCTGCACAAATCTATTTTTTGTCTCCAGCTCGCTTGGGGCTTCCCCTGACAAGATGATCTTATTAGTTCATCCTGAAAAATGAGGGTTGAAACCCGCGTAAACATTGGTTCTGCTCTTTGAAAACTGAAGAAATTTGTGGATTCAGGATTGTTTTTGTCCGGAAAATGTGCTATAAGCCTATGATATGAAAGTACAAATTCCAGAAAGGCAACTTCTTATGTTCGAAACCCTGTTTTCGGATGTCCTCAATCAGGATCACGAGCTGCTCCGTGCTGCCAAGCTGATTGATTGGGATGGCCTTCACGATGCGCTGTATGTCTACTACAGTCCCCTGGGTCGCCAAGGGAAATCCATCCGGCTGATGGTTGGAATCCATATTCTGAAGCACCGTTATGATTGTTCAGATGAACGGGCTGTCGAGATGCTTCATGAAAATGCCTACTGGCAGTGCTTCTGTGGATTTAACACCTTCCAGGGTGGTCAGATTTTGGAAGCCACATCTCTGGTGAAGTTCCGGAACCGGATCGGCACGGAGGGGGATGAAACAGATAGAGGCGGTGTTGCTCAAGGCCTGGTCGAGCATGGGATTGGTGAAAACCAAGCGGGTGGCGGTGGATACCACGGCCCAACCCAAGAACATCGCCTATCCGACGGATGCCGATCTCCTTCACCGGATTCGAGAGAAGATCGCCAAACAGATCAAGAGGGTTCGCGAGGAGGTAGCCCTTCGGGAACCCTTTCGCACCTATGAACGAACCGGGAAGAAGCTCCTCCTCGGAATCAAGAAGTTCTACCGGAAAAACCCGGAAGGCAGGAAAGAAGCGATCCAAGAACTCAAAGAGATGACCCACCACGTAGTCAAACAGGCTGCCGGAGTGGCAAACAGCCTTTACAGCCGAGGCTTCAAGGAAGCCGGACGGACAATCAATCGTTTGGTCTCTCTCGGGGAAAAAATTGTCGATCAAACAAAACAGGTTCTGTCCGGAAAATCCCCCAAGAACCGGATCTGTTCTCTGCATGAGCCCGACGTCGCCGTCATCAAGAAGGGCAAGAGTCATCCCAAGTGTGAGTTTGGCTCCGTTGTTGCCCTCTCCAAAAACGATGACGGCCTGATCCTTTCACATTTGGAATATCAACACAACATTGCCGATGTCAACACCCTCGGTCGTGTGATTTCCGGAATCAAGATGAATCTTGGAAAACCGCCCCGTGAAATCACGGGTGATCGAGGGTTCGATCAGTCTCCCAAAAAACAGGAGAACTGTCGCAGGCGCTGGGGTGTCCAAAGAATCGCTATTCCCAAGAAAGGAAAGACGCCTCATCCGAAAAGCGAGGAATCCTGGTTCCGAAAAGCCTTGAAGCAGCGGATCAAGATCGAACCGATCATCGGCCATCTCAAATGTGATCATCGGATGAATCGGTGCCGATACAAGGGGGCGGCAGGAGATACTGTCAACGTGGTATGGGCCACCCTGGCTTGGAACACTAAAAAGATCGTCCATCTCAGCAGGCGAAGGGAAGAAAAGCAAACCTTAAGGGAGATGAAGCGGGCCGCATAGGGGAAATCACCCCAGAAACCCTTGCTCATTCACAATTATTTTCAGTTGTCAAAGAACGGCACGATGAAATACTTTTAAATATCCTATTTTTCAGGATGAACTTATTAAATATTAACAATCACCACCAAGAACCAAGCCGCCTTGAGCTCTAACTGAAAATCCGAGTGTCGGCAGTTCAATTCTGCCCTGGCCCACCAGTAAAATCAAGTGGTTAACAAATATCAGGTCAGCCCCTTTTTCTTTATATTGTCATTTTGTCCCGCCATAGTCCCGCTTTTTATATGCCTCTTTCCCCAAGTCGCTTATTTGAATCCCCGTAGTGGTCCCCCGGCATTTACAGGTACAAAGCCTTTTTCTTCAACGAGACCAGACTCCCCAACAGATACAGTCCGGGTCCCCTTTCTCGGCCGGGAAAGCCAGGGAGGTTTCATCTTGACTGTCCTTTTATTCAACCTCCATTCATGGCCACAGGCCATTCTGCACATCGGCGGCGACGCCTTCTCCACTTCCTGCGATGAGGCCATTCACCCCGAAGTCCGGGGCAGGCAAATCCAGAGTAACTGAAAAGAGCGTTCGCCCTTAATGAACAACCCTCAACATGTTGCGGTTCTGTAACATGTTGAGGGTTGTTCACCGTGCAACCTGTTCAACTTGACAGCTTAATTGAATATAATTTAGCAATTTTAAATATTTATAAATTATAGGCTTTCACTTTCCAGATGGAATGCTTCTTGCCGTAGAATAAACTTGAAGGGAAAGAAAACTTCAAAAGGTTCCTCAGATTACCTTTAGAAAGGGGATTTCAAATGAAAAAGGTTAACATCATCGTTCTATGTGTGCTCGTCCTATTGATTACCTCGGGGTGTGCTTCAACCAAGATCACCGACCGCCAAAAACTGGTACACGGGAAACTCCCCCGACCTGCAAACATCTGGGTCTATGATTTCGCCGCCACAGCAGCCGATCTGCCGGCCTATTCGCACCTTGCCCGCCAGTATTCTGATTCTTTCCCGTATCAAACTGCCGCGGACATTGCCACCGGTCGGGAACTGGGCGCTATCATTGCGAATGAGCTGGTCAAAGAGATTCGCGACATGGGACTGCCGGCAGCACACGCAGCGGCGAGTACGGCACCGAAGATCAACGACATTGTATTGAGGGGCTATCTAATTTCATATGACGAGGGTGATGCCAAAAAGCGAGTGACCCTCGGGTTTGGATCCGGTGCGTCCAATGTGCGAGCAGCGATGGAAGGCTACCAGATGACAGCGCAGGGACTGCGTAAGCTCGGATCCGGCGAAACAGACGCCGGCAGCGGCGGTAAATCACCCGGGGCAGCCGTGGGAGCGGCTGTGTTCATTGCCACATCCAATCCGGTGGGACTGATTGTCAGCTCGGGGGTGAAACTTTACGGAGAGAAGACGGGCAGCAGCAAGGTTGAGGGTAAGGCAAGGCAGACCGCAGAAGAAATTTCCGGTGTGTTGAAAAAGCGATTCCAAGAGGCAGGTTGGATCCGGTAAATTGAAACCGGAGAAATGTGACAACTCTCAGGTCTAAAAATATGAGGAGTGGATCGACCGGAAATCTGAAGCAGGCAGCAGCAAGGACGGCACGGGTGGTGCGATGAAGAAGAGAGAAAGGTGAGAAGGCAGTATTTGAGAATATTTTAGAAGTCGGGGATTGAAAAATAATGAAAGGAGCAAATGTCATGAAAAAGTCATTTTGTAGTGTGATCGCAGTGTTGGCCGTTATCGTGTGGTTGTGCGGATCTGCTTCGGCGGAGCAGGCAGGGAAGGACTGGTATTTCTCCCTGCGGCTGGGCTACCAGCCTTATACGGTGGAGGCGGATGGCATATTCGGAAACCGCGCTTTTGATAAGAAAGCCGATCTCTCGGATATTATGGATAAAACGGACACGACAATCCTGGGCGGGGAAGTAGAGTTCGGCATGGGCAGGTGGTTCGCGACTCTCAACACTTTCTACCAGAAATCGGAGTTCGACAAGGCCGAGGATCGCGGCAACGAGATGTTTTTCAAAGAGACCGGCATCAATCCGATGTTTGGCTACCGGGTGTACGAGAAAAGCTTTGGAAATGAGCAGGCTCTGGCCTTGGACGTGATGGCAGGCATTTTCTATGTTGACTTGGAGATGGATCTGGACACCACCGGGTCAGGAGGCCACATCTACCGGAGTGAAAACATCAACTGGGTCGACCCGATGATTGGCGGGCGCGTCTCCTATGCATTTACCAAGAGGTTCGGGATGGGCCTTTCCGGACAGATCGGCGGGTTTGGGGTAGGCTCTGAGCTGCAATATCAGGCGGCGGCAAACCTCAAATACAGATTCACGGACTGGTTGGCCATCTTTGGTGGATACAAGTACTGGTACTTCAAGTATGAGGACGACGGTAAACTCTTGAGCGAACTGACACAGAAACTGCATGGGCCGGTCATCGGCCTCGAGTTCCGGTTTTAAATGACCGGCGATCCTTTTTCTTGCGGAGGACCATAGAAAAGCGGACTTTGAGACTTTTTCGCAACGGATCGGGTCACACGATCATGAGACCGGTTAAAGTGTTGTTGTGGTCCGCGATGGCTCTCCTCGCCTGCATCACACTGGTTAAACACGCATCGGCCGGGGTGACGCATGATGCAGTGAAGTCTCGGGGAAAGCTGCTCTGCGGCGTAAGCGAGGGCATTGCAGGTTTTTCCGAGAAGGACGCAGCCGGACGCTGGAATGGCTTGGATGCAGACTTCTGCCGGGCGTTGGCGGCGGCGACATTGGGTGATTCTGCAAAAGTGGTGTTTGTGCCACTCAAGGCCTCTGCCCGGTTTCCTGCTTTGCTGGCGGGAAAGATCGACATCCTTGTACGCAACACGACCTGGACACTTGGTCGCGAGGCAGGTCTCAAGGTCCAGTTTCCAGGGGTGCTCTTCTTCGACGGCCAGGGGGTCATGATTCCCGCAACGAGCCGTGTGCGGAAGATCGAGCACCTGCAAGGTTCGACGATCTGCATCGAGAAAGGGACCACCCACGATCAAAACCTTGCCGATTATTTTGCGCGACGCGGTATGAAGCCGAAAACACTGGTCCTCGATTCGGTGAAAGAGGTTGCCAATGCTTTTTTTTCCGGACGCTGCAGCGCCTACACCTCCGATGCCACACAGCTCGCTGCTGTCCGCTTGATGGCTTCCACCGGATTAAAGAACTACGTGATTCTTCCCGAGCGGATATCGAAGGAGCCGCTTGGACCGATTGTCCGCCGCGGTGACGACGACTGGTTCACGGTCGTCCGCTGGGTGTTGTTTGCCCTGATCGCGGCGGAAGAGAATGACCTCACGCAGGCCAACCTCGATGCCAGGATCCGGATTTCGCCCGATCCGGCTCTGCGCCGGGCTGCGGGTAGAGAAGGGGGTTTTGACAAGGCACTGGGCCTAAAGGAAGAGTGGGCTATTCGCGCCATTCAGTCCGTCGGGAATTACGGGGAGATGTTCGAAAGAAATCTGGGCAGGGGCAGCAAACTGCAGCTTGAGCGCGGTCTCAACCGCCTCTGGACCCACGGAGGCCTGATGTACGCCCCGCCGCTGCGTTAATCGTCACGGAGCACCCATGAACGACCTGCAGATCTACCTGACCTTCGGCATCTTCGCGACTGTCATCATGGTGATCGCCTTCGACCTTGTCGACATGATGATCGCAACACTGCTGGGTGTCAGCCTGATGTTCATCTTCGGGATTCTCGGCCAAAAGGAACTGCTTGAAGCAACAAGAACGGCAGGTGGTCCGCTGGCCCTGCTTTTTGGCGGTATGGTGGTAGCGCGGGTGCTTACCAAAACCGGAATCTTCGAAAGGGTCGGCTATCTTTTTCTACGCACGACCCGAGGGAGCGGCAAGCGGTATCTGCTTCTGCTGGTGCTGATGATCGCACCGGTCTGTGCGTTCCTGCCGAACGCCACCACCGTGATCCTGTTGGCGCCGGTGATCATCAGCGTTGCCCAGGTGCTGGAAGTGGACTTTGTCGGACCAATGGTCCTGGCGGCGATCATCAGCAATTCGGCCGGCCTGCTCACGCTGGTGGGAGATCCCGCGACCTTTCTCGTGGGGAGTTCCATCGGCATGACCTTTGCGCAATATCTCATGCAGGTGAGCGCTGGAGGGCTGCTGGCCGTCCTGGTCATCATACCGTTGCTGCGCTGGCTGATGCCAGACGTGTGGCGTCTACAACGGTCACTGCCGGCCGTGGAGAAGCCGCCGGCAATCGAACACCCCTGGTTCGCCCTGCTTGCCTTTGGCGTGCTGCTGGGGATGGTGACCCTGTTCCTCCTGGGCGAGGACCTCCCCTTCCGGATAGTGCCGCCCGAGGTGGCTATCATTTCGGCCTCGCTTGCCCTGCTCATCGTTTACAGTGCACGGATCGAACCGGTTGAGAATGTCATGCGCGACATCGACTGGAAAACCTTGGTGTTTCTCTTTGCCATCTTCTGCATGGTGGAGGGATTTACTCGGACCGGCCTGCTGCAGGGGCTTTCCCTGAAACTTCAAGCGTGGTTCGGAACGGAGTTCATGCTGGTGGCGCTCGTTCTCCTTGCAGGGGTCGGGGTTCTATCGAGCCTGCTGGCCAATATTCCGATTGTGGCCGTGTCGCTGGTGATGACCAAGGGGTATCTGGTGATGGCCGAAGTGGTGCCGGAAAGCGCACTGGGTTCCGGTTTTACCGAATGGCCGGTGGTTACGCTGCCGATCTTCATCGCCATGATGTTTGGCGCCACACTCGGCGGCAATGCGACCCTGATCGGCGCATCGTCCAACGTCGTGGCCACGGGAATCTGTGCCTGCCACGGAAGGCGCGTGACGTTCATGCGCTTCCTGCGCTATGGGCTGCCGATCATGGTCTGCCAGTTGACTGCCTCGGCACTGTTCGTCCTGGCGTTTTCCTTCCTAAAAAATTGATTTTGTACCGTGTGCATCAGGAGGACGAAGTGAAGCAGATGAAGTCATACGTATCGAAGTTGAACAAGGTGCTGCCGGCAACCAAGGTGGCCCGTTACCTGCAGATTGAAAACAAGATCTGTACGATTGTCAAGTATGAAGCGGCTGCCCAAATAACTCTGGTTCCAGAAAAATAACCATGCCGCAGCCGGCTATCGACGAAAGGATCATAACGTCCGCCGTGGAGGGAAGAAAAAATGAAAGCTGTTAAATACATCATCATTTCTTTGGTGTTGGTCCTGCTGTCGTCGACGGCAAGCACAGCACAGGATACGGGTTGGCCCCGTTTACGCACTGTGAACGGGAACACACT
Organism: uncultured Syntrophaceae bacterium; assembly: GCA_964460245.1. Lineage (GTDB taxonomy): Bacteria > Desulfobacterota > Syntrophia > Syntrophales > Fen-1087 > JAXDBM01. Next base: position 40,083 of record CAYWTL010000012.1, read on the forward strand.
CATTACGTACCAACCACAGGTTGATCATTGGAAGGATTTCCGGGAACTTGATTGGAGAATGGCTATTTCTCTCACGCCGGCAGGCGGCAAGCCGGCAGTGGGTATTGTGGAACTGCACGGTCGGACAAACGTCGATAACATTAACAAAACGGTATTGATTGATGATCTGGTCATCAAAGAAATCCGTTTCCCTTCTCTGGACCCGGCTGCTGCTTCACGGATGGACGGGCTGGTCAGAAAATTCCTGCCTCCGGAAGTCACGATCACCCTGCATCAGCTTGTGGCTTGCGTCCCGAAGCCTGAGACAGTGCCAGGCGTGCAACTGAAAAATGATCCGCCGGGCATTTTTGTCAGTTATAAGCCTGCCATCCTTTTGGATGTGGATGGCGTGCCGGTCCGTGCACCCTACCCGAGCGGCACTCTGGAATATGTGGTCAACACGCGCTGGCCGTTGTTTTTCGACCCGCAAAGTTCAATGTTCTATCTGCTTGCCGGCGAGCGGTGGCTCATGGCAGCTTCGCTCCCTGGTCCATGGTTATCGGCAAAGAAACTGCCGAAAGATATGAACATGCTGGTCAAGGAACCGGAATGGGCTAACTTGAAGAAATTCATCCCTCCACCACCCGTAAAACCCAACACGGTGGTCCCTGCTGTCTTTTACAGCAACAGTCCGGCCGAGATCATTCTCTTTAACGGAAAACCTGTATATGCGCAAATACCGGGAACCAGGCTCAAATATGCCACAAACACAACGAGCTATCTCTTTCTCTATACCCCAACAAACCGATACTACTATCTGACGGCGGGACGCTGGTTCAGCGCTGACAAACTGGAGGGGCCATGGACATTTGCGACCCCCAGTCTGCCGACTGACTTTGCTCAGATCCCCGAGTCCAGCCCCGCCGCTCAGGTGCTTGCCTCGGTTCCGGGGACTGAACATGCAAAGGATGCGGTACTTCTGGCGCAGGTTCCTACAACGGTGATCGTAAATCCTGCAGAGGCCGCTAAAATCGTCAAAGTGACATATGTCGGAGATCCTCAGCTTGTTCGCATAGAAGGGACATCGCTCTATTACGTCAAGAACACACCGCAAACAGTGATCAAAGTGGGCGACCTCCACTATCTTTGTTTTCAGGGGATCTGGTTTGTGTCCGCGAATCCGCAGGGACCCTGGCAGACTGCGCAATCAGTTCCACAGGTGATATATACTATTCCGCCCAGTTCTCCGGTTTACAATGTCACTTACGTGACCCAGGTCACGACTACGGATGGCAACGTCCAGGCCAGCTATACCGCGGGATACACCGGGGTATATATAGTGGGTGTTGCAACCGGAGTTATTATCGCCAGCGGCACGGGGTACCACTATCCGCCCTATGTTGCTATTCCTCCCGGTTACAGGTATCCGGTTTACTATCCACCGCCATACACTTACGGTTACATGGCCCATTACCATTCACCCGCAGGAGCCTATGGCGTCTCCCAGACTGCGTACGGTCCTTACGGGTCGGCAACGAGAACCGCTTCTTACAACCCTTACACAGGCACGCACGCGCGGACTGCCTCGGTTTCCACACCCTATGGCAGTGCAGCAGCAGGGCGGGCTTACAACCCATATACGGGGGCCGCTGCTGCTACCAGGCAGGGTTCCAACGCTTATGCCTCGTGGGGCAGTTCCGTGGTGACGAAGGGGGGAAAGAGCGCTTACACGCAGCACTATTCCACTGCCCGGGGAACAGCAGGCTCCGTGCAGACCTCCTCCGGCGGAAAGGCTTCCGGTGTGTCCACCAAGTACGGCAAAACTGCCGTGGGCAAGACCGGGAGTGGTGACATGTATGCGGGCCACGATGGCAATGTTTACAAGAAAACGGATTCGGGCTGGCAGAAATATGACAACGGAAACTGGAGCAGCGCCCAGAAGCCGGCGCCTGCGAGCGCGACACAACAGAGGACGTCAGCAAGTCGGCAACCATCTGCGCAGCAACCATCCCAGCAGCAGGTGCAGCAGCGTGCTTCATCTGTCGGAAGCAAGGGAGGAAGTGAACAGATGCAGCAAGTGCAGCAAGAGCATGCAAACAGGCAAAGGGGCGCACAACAGAGTCAGCGTTACCAGCAGAGTTCGTGGTCCAGCGGGGGTGCAAGGAGTTCGGCAGCATCCAGCAGCAGATCACAGAGATCGGGAGGCGGTGGGGGTCGCGGACGGCGTTAGGGATGACCCCGGTGCCGAACTTGTATCTTTAGCGAAGACCCCAGCGTTACATTCGCGGCGAAACATGACAAGTTGGCGCAGTTATCGATGCCGAATATCCCGTGACAGGCAAAAACAGTTTCCCTAAACATAGATTTGACTCTTGGTGAATCCTGTCGGATCAACGAACGTGATTACCCGTCACTTGCGGATCCTGGTGATTTTTGTCCCCTGCAAACCGAGACCCGCCATTAACCCCTTCTGATTGAAAAAGAAGGCATAGATGTCGGCCTTTGCCGTAATGGTCGACAAAGACTTGGCCATGCCGGCGTCCACAACCACAATGCTCGGCCCGACACCGATCTCCCAGCCGTCGCTCTTGTCAAGGTAGCCGAGAGCGGGGTCTGTCATGAAGATGAGCGCATACCCGTATTTCTGCAATCCCGCCTGCAGGCCGTAGGAGGCTGCAACGGTGTTGTAATAAGCCACAGTTCCGGAACCCTTGCGGAGGGCGCCCTCGCCGAAGAGTCCTCCCACGATAAATCCACCCTTCACGATGTTCGGGAAGACCAGAACGCCCTTCGCATCCTTCGCGAGGGTCTTGGCCGCAGGATATTTACTGTAGAGTTTTTTCAATGCCGAGTTGACGCCACGTTCGATTTCTGCCGCACTCGCCGCAGTTGCCGGAGCCACACTCATCAAGTACGTCGAACCCAGGCACATCATGAAAACGACCAAAAACCGGGTATACTTACGCATAATTTCTCCTTTCTTGACCAAACATTGCTGAAGCCGTCTTCTTTTCATAGTGCTCTTCCCTCTCACTGAACGAGAGGGATTTTCACCGCGAGTTCAGAATACAGTGCTGCCTGGATCTTATTCTCGATTTGGTAGTAGCGTGCCACCTTTTTCGCGGGAAGGATCTTGCGGAACTTAGGCAGATAGGTCTTTCGAAGTTTCAGACCCGGCGACTCGATGGTCATCTACTCATCAAGCAGTTGCCTTGCAGTATCATCACTCATGTCTTTAAAGGATTCCGCATAGTCCTTGATCAATTTCGCGCTGCGTGAGCGAAGAATGAACAGCTTATTCTGATAGCGTTCATATATCGGCCAGAAGGCCTTGGCCTCAGTTTCGGTCAGCACCATGTTTGCGGCCACAAAGAGTTTCTTGTCGGCCCGTACCTTCTCACGTACGATCTGCATATTGTCCGCTAAAAATCAACTTCTTCACTTTAATATTACCGAACTGTTCTATCAACAGTTCGTATAAGGGGCAGATAGCGGCATTCTCGACCAAAGATGACATTCGGCCTTTCATCTGCGTCAAATGCTGTAGCCCAATCGGCAGCATCAGTAATTCCAAAAAAACGAAACCTTTAAGTTCCAGTCCCCTTCGCGGTGAGTGCCCCAGGGAACCTCAGGTTTGATCCACGTGCCGAAGCTCTTTGTCCACATTCTCAGGATAAAAACCCCGGATTTATAGCTCCATGTATTGTCCTGCTCCCAGTTGACCTTTGCCTCCGTGTCGATTCCTACCCACCACGCTCACTGAGTTTCATCAACAAGACGGGCGTGAGTGTCATGTGATGAATATCAGCGCGGTCAGTCTGACCGGCAAAGGAGACGCAATCCTGAATCTTGATGAAAAAAAGCCCCTTCGGTTCCTGGAATCGCCAACCGGGAATGGCCAATGGGGATATCACATTAAAGTGATGTACTATCCTCATCAAATGCTCATTTCGACGGGAACACATTACCAAGGTCCGTGAGCAGCTTTTTAAAATCGTCGGAGTCAGCCAGGATTGCGCGGGCCGCGGTCCTCAACCTGTCCACATCTTTTTCGGGGAGCCGGAACGATGTAGGCAATCTGGCCAGGGAATCTGCTTCCGCTCTATCCTTGTGATTTTCAAAACGTACATCTACCAGGTAAAATTCGATGTCGCCGCAGGAGCCCGGCTCTTTCGAGATCTCCCCCGGGGGGCACCGGCCCATCCGTACCTGATGAGCCCACCGGCCGAAACTCTCCTGGAGGAAGGCCATGGTCTCGCGATTGTAACGGACGATGGCAATGGTGGAATAGTTCGAGATCATGGCTGCCAGCGGAGGCACGAAAGCGACCTTGTTCCACATGGATTCGATTTTTGTCTCGGCATTGACGACGATGAAGACCACCTTCCGGGCTTTCTCCCTTCCTGTGAACTTCATTACCTCCCAGATGTTGCCCACCGTGTCGATGGACTCCTCGATGGCCCTGAGGCCGAGGTTGTCGGCCACGCCCCCGTCGATCAGGTGGAAGTAAGGGTTCTTCTTCGAATCCGTTAGGAGCGTCAAATTCTCTTTATGCTCGCGCTGCCGGTAGCTCGTTGACGTGGTTTCGACCAGTGGAGACAGGACAAAGTCACAACTGCCCGCGTAATTTTTCAGCGTGAGCGGCGTGAGCACACCCGGCACGGCCGATGATGCGGCGCAGGCTCGCGCCACGGGGAATTTTGAAAGATCGGAACACATGGCACCGAACATCATCTGGTGAAACGTGAAGCGCGTTCCTAGAGACAAGTCCGTTGTGTTGATGAGGACGATGGGCCCCTTTCGCTTTAGCATGTCCCCGAAGGTCTTCCCGTCAAATACATTCTTGTCATAGTACTCGGCGGCAAGGTCACTTCGGTCGAAGAAAGGCGACGAAAGCCGGAACCAGTTGACAGGGTTCAGGAAAGTGCTGATCATGATGTCCCCCTGGATATTCTTCTTCAGGAACCGGGACTCGTAATCCTCGAAGATCCGATCACCGAAGAGCCCAAAATAAGCCGCTGTGAAACTCCCGCCCGAAACTCCCGAGATTAAGTCTACCTCGTCCACAAGTCGTCGCTTTTTGTCGCCGGTGGTGATTTCTGTCGCACGAAGTTCCTCGAGGACTCCGAAAGAAAAGGCAGCCGCCCTGGTTCCACCTCCGGAAAATGACAGGATCAGCATGAGATCTTCTGAATTTCCCTCCGGCCCCATGTTCTGAGCGATGTACCCGTAACCCGGATCGTACTTTTCCAGCGTTGCATTCAACGGGTAGTGGCCGAAGTGACTGCATCCATTCGAGAGAGTGAGCAGCAGCGACACCGCTGCCAGGATTCTTCCGAGTGGTGTCTTCATGGTACACCTCCAAAAAAAGTGGACTTTGGCTGGCATAACAGCAAGCGACCGCCCATCAGGTTTTCGGGAGGGTGATCAGAGCGAATCATATCTCAATATTTCCAGATCAGGTTGAGCGCGAATAAGCTCAGATTCGTATTGCGGTATTCGTCCCATACGAGCCCGGCCAGGGGTCCGCGCTTCTATGGACTCGACTTATTCATCCACTTTGTTTTCCGTGATCACTTGGGGAACAGGAAGGTTACGGCAAAACGGATTCCCCAGTCCGGACCGCCGTCAGGCTTGTCGGCGTAGTAGCGCCCACCCAGTGAGAGCTGGAGCGGCATACCGCCGATCTTTACCATCTGGTTTACGACGAGGTTGAAAGGAACGGTCCACTGCTCGGAATTCCAGTCGTAAGTGGATTCCGTATTCAACATAAACGTTGTATATGTTTTCGTTTGATACGCTAGAAACGGCTGGAGAAACGTGGCGCTGATATCCTTGATGTCATTATTACCGGCAAAGGACCAGATGTGATTAGCGAGTATTCCGTACGTGAAGCCATTCTGTTGTTTCAGGATCACCGCGGTGGGTCCTGCTCCCCACTTGTCGGCACCCAGCGTATTCTCTGTCGCGCTGGGATACAGAAGAACCGGACCGGCACCCATGATCCACCCCCCCACCGGATCCTTGGGAGACAGAAAAAAGCTCTGCACAATGTCTCCCAGACCCGAGGTGCTGTCGAGGCCGGCAGCCGGCGCTTCGGCATAGATCAACGGAAAAATCGTCCGGGTGATCAGGTTCCACTTCTCATTCAGGGAGAAGGGAATCACCGGCTGTATGTTCACGATGCTCTTCGTTGCATCCGCGGGACCGATGCCGAAATCCAGATTATACTGTATCGGCACGCTGATCAGGCTGGCGATCGGATTCGCGAGCTTCTTGGCCAGCTCGGCC
>CAYWTL010000013.1:0-40117 GCA_964460245.1 uncultured Syntrophaceae bacterium
GGAGGAAAGACTGTCATGGAAATGGGAATCTTGGGGCTCCCGGGAAGCGGCAAGAGCACGCTGTTCGAAATCATGACCGGGGGCAACGGCCGAGACCACCGCAGTGAGGCCGTCCGGCGGGGCCAGGCGGACGTGCCGGACAGCCGATTCGATCACCTGGTCGGCGTATTTAAGCCCCTGAAAGCGACGCCCGCCCGGGTCCCCTTCATCGACGTCCACTTCCGGGGAGACCATCCCGGCGATTCGATCCGCCAGGCGCTCAACGGGGCGGACGGGCTGATCCACGTCGTGGACGGCTTCACGGCCGCGGATGAAGGGGAGATCGCCGGCCGATACCGCAGGCTCGCCGACGACATGGTCCTGTCGGACCTGCTCATCGTGGAAAACCGCCTGGACCGAATGGCCCGGCTCCCGGCGAAGGCCCTGAAGCCCCAGGATCAGGCGCACAGGCAGATCCTACCCCGCCTGAAAGAGGGGCTCGAGAAGGGCCTGCCGCTCCGCGCGCAGAACCTCACCGACGAGGAGATCTTCACCCTCAAGAGCTTTTCCTTCCTGTCCATCCGGCCCGAACTGGTCGTGGTCAACCGGACCGAAAACGCCGCAACCGGGTCCGGCCAAGCCTGCGGATGGGCCGATTTCCCCGTGCCGGCAATCGACATCAGCTGCCGCATCGAGGCCGAGCTGGTCGGCCTGGCGCCGGAGGAGCAGGAGGCGTTCCTGCGGGACCTGGGCGTCGAGGAGCCGGCCTTCCGGCGGGTGATCCGGGAGTCGTTCTCGCTTCTCGGCCGCATCTGCTACTTCACCGTCGGGGAGGACGAGGTGAAGGCCTGGGTCATCCCGGCCGGGTCCCGCGCCCCACAGGCCGCTGCGGCCATTCACAAGGATTTCGAGCGGGGCTTCATCCGGGCGGAAGTCGCGGCCTACGAGGATTTCGTCGCCTGCGGCAGCACCCTCGCCGGAGTGAAGGCTGCGGGCAAGATGCGTCTGGAAGGAAAGGATTACATCGTCCGGGACGGGGACATCATTTCCTTCCGCTTCAATATTTAGCGCTATTTCATGAGTCCCGGCAGGAAGAGGGCAATCTGTGGAAAGACGGTCAGGAGTACCGTGGCCAGCAGCATGAGCCAGAAAAAGGGCAGCGCTGCCTTGGCAATTTTGACGAGGTCATCGTTATTGAGGCCACTGATGACGAAGAGGTTGAACCCCACGGGCGGCGTGATCTGGGCCAGTTCGATCATGACGACGAGATAGATGCCGAACCACACCGTGTCGAAATGGGCCGCCTCGATCAGCGGCAGGACGAGCGGCGCCGTCATCACGATCATGGAAAAGCCGTCGATCAGGCATCCGAGGATCAGGTAAAGAACAGTCAGGATCAGGATGAGCGTGTAGGGCGAAAGGTTCATCTGAATGACGTACTGCGTCAATGACCGGGTGATGCCCAGGAACCCGAACACATTCGACAGATAGGCGGCGCCCATGACAATTAGCATGATCATGCAGCTTGTCTTCACGGCGTTGATGAGACTGGTTTTGAAAACCCCCCAGCTCAGGCTCCGTGTCACGATGGCGAAAAACAGCGCCCCGACCACGCCCACCGCGCCGGCTTCCGTCGGCGTGGCCCATCCCTTGTAGATGCTTCCCAGCACCCCCAAAATCAGAATGACGACGGGGGCGACGGCGGGAACGGCCTGCAAACGGTCCTTCCAACTGTGGCGGTCGCTGCCCCGGGGGGCAAGTTCCGGATTGATGAGGCAGCGAACGAAAATATAGCCGCTGAAGAGAAAAGCGATCATGAAGCCGGGGATGAACCCGGCGATGAAGAGCTTTCCGATGCTCACGTCGCCGATGATGCCGTAGACGAGCATGACCATGCTCGGGGGGATCATGAAACCCAGGGTTCCAGCCCCGGCGAGCGAGCCGATGGAGAGGTCGTAATCGTAGCCCCGTTTCTGAAGTTCCGGGACGGTGATTTTCCCCACGGTCGCCGTCGTCGCCGCTGAGGACCCGCTGACGGCGGCAAAGAATGTGCAGGCCAGGACGTTGACATGGACAAGGCGGCCGGGGATGGCGTCCATCCACGGCGACAGCCCCCGGAACAGGTTCTCGGAAATCTTGCTGCGGAAGAGGATCTCCCCCATCCAGATGAAAAAGGGCAGGGCCATCATGGCAGAGCCGCTCGTATTATTCCAGGCGATGTTGGACAGGATGGAGCCGAAGGAGACATCGCTGAAGAAAAAGAAGCCGCCGATCCCGACGATGAAAAGGGAGATGCCGATCCAGATCGATCCCCCCATGAAGAGGATGAGCAGGCCGGCAATCGTTGCGGAGACAGGCCCTAATTCCATGAATCCGCCACCCTGCCGGAAGCTTCGGAATTCCGGATCATCCTAACGCCCCAGTTCATCGGTCTCCTCGAGGATGCGGAGCCCTTCCGTGTCACCCCGCAGCATGGCAACCCCCTTGAGAAATTCGGCCAGGAACTGCAGCGTCATGAGCAGCGAACCGAGGGGCATGAAAAACTGGGGAATGGCCAGGTAGGTCTCCGACACGTGCATGGATTTGGACCCGTTGACAAAGGAGTCCCAGAAAAATTCATACGTGTACCAGGTCAGTGCGACACAGAAAACGAACCCGACGGTGAAGCAGACCATGTTGAAAACAATCCGGCCGCGGCCCTTGATGAAATGGGGAAGCATCATCATCCGAATGTGGCCCCGCTCCCGGAGCGTATAGGCCAGGCCGCAGAAGGTCAGCATCGCCATGAGATAGCCCGAGTATTCGTCGGTGATGTAGATGGTCCGCGAGAATCCGCTCCGGTAGACGATCTCGACCACGGTGATGATCAGGGCGACGGCCATCATGATCCCCGCAACCCAGCCGTGGAAACCGGATATCCCGTCAATGATGTTGATGATTCTTTTCATGGCCCGCAAGGAAAAGGGACCGCGGAGCCCATGCCCCGGGGTCCCTTTTCGTGATTGATAAAAAATCAACCGGTCAGCGCTTGACCTTCTTTTTGAACTCCGCGTAGATCTTCTGGGCGTCGGGCGGCGCGCTCTTCAGCCATTCGGCCCGAATGTTTTCCGTGATTTTTTCCAGGTCCGCCACAAGCTGTTTGGAGGGCGGCACCGTCACGATGCCGTTCTTGTTGCTGACGGCGACCATGTCTCCGTCCCATTTCCTCACGCCTGCCCACATGCTCTTCTCCATCTCCCGGCCGGCCTTCACGAGGGCATCCTGCTGGGCCTTGGGCAGCTTGTCGTAGGCCTTCTGGTTCACGGTGACCATGTTCGTGGCGATCGTGATGTTGAAGGGCTCGAAATATTTGAGGACCTCCCAGAATTTGGCGTCCACGGCCGTGGGGGAGGATGTCATCACCGAGTCGATGACGCCGGTCTGGAGGGACGTGTAGACCTCACTGAAGGGCAGCGCCAGCGGGGTCGCGCCGGCGGCTTCCATCACGAGCGCCCCGTTTTTGTCATAGGTGCGAGTCTTGAGGCCCTTCATGTCGGCCAGGGTCGTGATCTTCTTCTTGGTCCAGAGACCGGCGCCGGGCCAGGGGGCGGTGTAGAGAATTTTCTGGCCCCACTTCTGGGCGGCCTTGTCGAAGTAGGGTCGGGAGATGTCGAGGAGCGTGTGCAGTTCGTCGAAATTCCGGACCAGGAAGGGGAGCGTGACGATCTGAAGGACCTTCTCGTCCCCGGCGACGCCGCTGATCAGCATATCGGAAACGGGCACGAGGCCGTCGCGGACGACCTTGAGCAGTTCCGGCCCCTTGTATCCCAGCGCACCACCGCTGTGGACCACCAGTTCCAGTTCCCCCCTGGTGGCGGCACTGACCTTTTTGGCGAACGCTTCCAGGCCCTTGCTGTGTTCATTCTTGGGCGGCCATACCGAGTTTGCGTTCCAGGTCGTTTTGGCCATCGCCGGCGCGATCGTCAGAAGAGAAAATAAGGCAGCAACCGTTAATACCGCTAAGATTTTCCTCATGTTGTTCTCCTTTCCTTGGTTCTTGAATGATTTTCTGTTCCTGTTTGCGGGGCGGAGTATACGGTCTGGCTTCCGATCTGTCAAGACGAATGAACCTGAAAAGACGCGATGCGGCCCTGTTTTTCCCTCCACAGCGCCTCCGCCATCTTCAGGTCGATCTTTTCGAAGATCACGAAATCCCCGGGCGCCATGTGGGCGAGCCGGTCCAGGTCCGCCCGCGCAATGACCGCCGCCCGTGCGTATCCGCCGATCGTTCTTTCGTGAAGCATAATGATCGGCAGGCCGTCGCCGGGGACCTGCACCGTGCCGGCCAGGATCCCCTCGGAGACGATGCTTTTCGGGGCATCCTCCTGAAACTGCAGCGGCGTTCCTTCCAGACGGATTCCTGTGCGGTTCGACAGTCTGGATACGGTGAAAATGCTCTGCGCGCCCCGCTCCCAGAAGCGGCAACGGGAGTCTTCCGTGAAATAGTCCGCCTCCGGCCCTGCCATGACCCGCAGTTTGTGGGAGGCGTGCATGGGCGGGATCAGGCTTCCCGGAACCCGCTTCTCGTCCGGTTCATGAATCCCGGCGATGGCGATGGCGTCCCCGGCATTGAGCCGCTGCCCGTTCAGGCCCCCGAATCCGCATTCCAGATTGGTGGCATAGCTGCCCATCACCCGGGGGATTCCCATCGTGCCCGAAAAGCCGATGTAATACCGGAAGCCTTCCACAACCTCCCGAATGCGCAGGGTGGTTCCCCGCTTCACCGGGAATGCCGTCCAGGGCCGGACGAAGGACGCATCAAGGAAAGCATTCACCCTCGCGCCGGTGATGGCGCAGGTCACATCGGCATCGAACCGCAGCGCAAATCTCGGACCGACCGCCTCGATGACCGGCGCGCCCGCATTGCCCGTCAGATGGTAGAGCGCCCGGCAGGCATAGTCATCCAGCGCGGAAGACGGCGGCACGCCCGCGTCGCCGTAGCCGTGTCGGCCCGGATCGACGATCAGCGAATACAGGCCGGGATTTTGAACGGTGATGGCATTCATGGCGAAACCGAACTCATGTCACATCTGTAAAGCGCACCTTGTCGCCGATCTGCATCAGGCTGTGAGGCTCGCCGTAGGGATCGAACAGTTTGACGTCCGTCCGGCCGATGATCTGCCACCCCGCGGGGGAGGCGAAAGGGTAGATCCCCGTCTGCCGCTGGGCGATGCCGACGGAACCGGCCGGAATCCTCGTCCGCGGCGTCTCCAGCCTCGGAGCCTCGATCCGTTCATCCAGGATCCCCAGATAGGGAAATCCGGGCGCGAACCCGATGGTGAAAACCGTATAGAGCGTCGCGCCGTGGATCGCGACGACTTCACGTTCCGAAAGACGCGCATGCGCGGCGACAAAGGGCAGGTCCGGGCCGTCCTTGCCGCCATAGCGTGTCGGAATCTCGTGGACCCGCGGCGGGGGCGGTTCCACCGACTGAAGGTTTTCAAGTCGCTCTTCGAGGAAAGCTTTCAGGGATGCGAAATCGGCCGATTCGCGGTCGTAGACCACGACGCAGGAACAATAGGAGGGGATGATGTCCCGGATCTCCGGGCGGGAAAGGGACCGGAGCCGGAAGAAGGCCCTGCGGACCTTTTCATGCGTCTCCAGGTCGATGCGGTCCCCGAAGACGATCCGCAGCGCGTTCTCGGTGTACCATTGAATGGTCATCGGAAGTCCGCCAGCGGTTGCAGCCGAATGTTCGCCTGCCGGCAGCCGTCGTAAATTCCGGAGGCAGCCTCGATGCTCTCCCGGTTGTCCCCGTGAAGGCAGAGGGTATCGATTTCCATCTCGATCCAGCGCCCGCCGGCGCTTTCCACGCCCCCTCTCAGAACCATGTCCGTGGCCCGCCGGGCGATCGTCCCGGGGTCATGGAAGACCGCGCCGGGAAGCTTTCGGGACAGCAGTTCCCCCTCGTCGGTGTAGCTGCGGTCGGGAAAGGCCTCCAGGGCAAGGCGGATTCCCTCGCGCCGGCAGTGCTGCTTCAGTGCGGCGGTGCGCGGGGTGGCCAGGGTGAGGAAGACGGGGCCGGCAAATGCCCTGCCCAGCGTTCGGGCGATTTTCAGAAAAAGGTCTTCCTGATTGACCAGATGATTGTAAAGGGCGCCGTGGAGCTTCACGTGCTGCAGGGGAAGGCTGTAGAGATCAAGGAACCCCTTCAGCGCTCCCACCTGGTAGACCAGGTCGCTGATCAGATCCTCCTCGGCGATGTCCATGAAGCGCCTGCCGAAGCCGGCCCGGTCCGGGAACCCCGGGTGGGCGCCGACCCGAACGCCGTGATCCCGGCAGAGGCGGACGGTTCTATCCATCACAGAGGGGTCGGAGGCATGGAACCCGCAGGCGATGTTGGCGGAGGTGATGAAGGGTGCGACGGCCGCATCGTTGCCGATTTCATAGGGGCCGTAGGATTCCCCCATATCGCAGTTGAGGTCGATCGTAAGGTTCATGGCGTCTCGCAAGGAAGCGTGCGCACTATAGGAAAATCGTTCCGGCCTGTCAACGATATTTACAGGGGTAATCCGCCGCCGGTGAGGGCGCAGCGCGGCGTTCACGCCGGTTCGTCGGGCATTCGGCCCCATGCCGCAGGGTCAGCGACGGTTCAGCAGGGTTTCGACCGGTGCCGAAGGGAGGCTTCGATAAACCTGCCGAACAGGGGATGGGGCTTCGTCGGCCGGGACTTGAATTCAGGATGGAACTGGCAGCCGAGAAACCAGGGGTGATCGTTCAGCTCCACGATCTCCGCCAGACGCCCGTCCGGAGACAGGCCGGTTATCCGCAGGCCCTTTCCGATCAGCGCCGCCTTGTAGTCGTTGTTGAATTCGTAGCGGTGGCGGTGCCGTTCGCTGATCTGTTCCTCTCCATAGGCCTCATAGGCCCGGGAGTCGCGATCCAGGAGGCAGGCATAGGCGCCCAGCCGCATGGTGGCGCCCTTTTCGGTCAGGTGCTTCTGTTCCGGCAGGAGGTCGATGACCGGGTACGGCGTGCCGGGATCGAATTCGGTGCTGTTGGCCTTCGCCATGGCGCAGGCGTTCCGGGCGTATTCCACCACGGCCATCTGCATGCCCAGGCAGATGCCGAAATAGGGGATGCCCGTTGCCCGGGCATGCCGGACGGCGGCGATCATGCCCTCGATCCCCCGGTCGCCGAATCCGCCCGGGACGAGAATGCCGCCGACGTCGTCCAGTTGGCCGCCCAGCCCTTCCTTTTCGATCCGCTCGGAATCGACGAAGCGCAGATGGACCCGGCAGTTGTTGGCGATGCCACCGTGAACCAGGGCCTCGTTCAGGCTTTTGTAGGAATCGGTGAGGTTCACGTACTTCCCGACGATGGCGATGCAGACCTCCCGGGCGGGATGGTTCATCCGTTCCACCACGTCCTCCCAGGCTTCCAGGTGGGGACGCCCCGTCCAGATGTTCAGGAGATCCACGACCTTCTGATCCAGGCCCTCACGGTGGTAGACCAGGGGAACCTCATAGATGCATCCCACATCCTTGGCGGTGAAAACGGCCGCGACCTCGACGTTGCAGAACAGCGAGATTTTCCGCTTGATGTCGTCGGAGAGGAAATTCTCCGTCCGGCACAGCAGGATGTCCGGTTGGATGCCGATCTCCCGAAGGGCCGCGACGCTGTGCTGCGTGGGCTTCGTCTTGACCTCGCCCGCCGTTTTGATGAAAGGAACCCAGGTCAAATGAATGAAGATGGCATTTTCCCGCCCGACCTCGTTGCGGAACTGCCGAATGGCTTCCAGAAAGGGGAGACTCTCGATATCGCCCACGGTCCCGCCGATTTCAACGATGGCCACATCGAAACCCGAGGCCGTATTCCTGATGAAATCCTTGATCTCGTTGGTAATGTGGGGAATCACCTGGACGGTCTTTCCCAGGTAGTCGCCGCGACGCTCCTTGGAAATGACGGAAAAATAGACCTGTCCGGTAGTCAGGTTATTGCATTTACCCATGGGGGTCGAGGCGAAACGCTCGTAATGGCCCAGGTCCAGATCGGTCTCCGCTCCATCGTCGGTCACGAAAACCTCGCCGTGCTGGAAGGGGCTCATAGTCCCCGGATCGACGTTGATGTAAGGGTCCAGCTTCTGGTTGGTTACCCGGAGCCCCCGGGATTCGAGAAGCGCTGCGATGGCTGCCGCCGCCAGCCCCTTGCCCAGGGACGAGAGCACGCCGCCGGTGATGAAGATGAATTTCGTCTTTTTCAAATTTCTAATTCTTGGCCAGGTTCCGGATCGCAATCCCCCGGTCCCTCAGCCGCCTCGTGTTGGCCAGAAGCTCCCTGCCCGCGATCCGGTCGATCACGTAGATCAGGTTGCCTCCTTTTTCGGCATAGGCCTGGCCGTAGGAGATGGGGATCTCCGGCGTTACGCCGCCCAGGAGCGAACGCGCCACGGATTCGACCTTCCGCTCGCCGTTTGCCAGCAGCAGGACCGTTCCCGCCTGATAGATGAGCTCGGCTCCCAGGGTGACGGCATAGTTCGGGGAATCGTCGGCTGTGGGGAAATGACCGTCGGTCACCGCGTTGGCGACGGTGTCGTCGTCCAGCCGCACCAGCATGACGGAGGAGCCCTTGAAGGGGATTCCCGCCTCATGGAAGGCCACATGGCCGCGACCTCCGACCCCGACAACCTGGAGGTCGATGCCCCCCGCCGTCCGGATCTTTCGGGCGTACCCCTCCAGGATGTCCTTCCGGATCCAGGCGAGATACGCGGAGGCCGGTTTTGACTTGATGACGATAGACTTCCCGGCGTCCGTCCCCCGGAACGCCCAGTCCTTCGGATTTTCATTCAGTTCCCGGATCAGCCTTTTCTGGTCGATCAGCGAACCGCAGGGCAGGCTGGTCTCGATGAACTTGTTCCGGAGCAGCCCGAAAAATTCCTGAATCATGAAATAGGCGTAGCTTTGCGGGTGAAGGACCCGCTGCTGTGCGTTTTCACCGGGCAAGCCCACGTACTCGTCGAGGTTGAAGCTGCGGATGCGGCCGGAATCGAACTTGCCGCGGTTTGCCGCCCGTGCGAGATGCTTGTAAAGTCCGGTGGGCGTGTTGCCCGTGGCCAGCCCCAGTGCCACCTCGCTTTTGTTCCTGAGGATGTCCGTGATTCTCTTGACGACAATATCGGCCGCCACCTCGCTCATGTGATTGAAGTCTTCCGTGACAAAGACGCTGATCCCCATGGCCTGTCCCTCCATGCAATCCCTCAACCGAGTTCGCTGCGCACGATGTCGGCAATCTCCTTGCAGTATTTTCCCGTCACATCGGAGGTCGGCCCCTCCACCATCACCCGGCACATGTTCTGGGTGCCGGAATAGCGGACCAGGACGCGCCCTTCTTCGCCGAGCGCTCGCTCCACCTGCCGGATCGCCCCGATGAGCCGGGGAACGGAGTCGATCTCGGGCTTCCGCTTTACGTCCACATTGATCAGTTTCTGCGGAAAGATATCCATCATGGCGGCCATCTCGGACAGGGGCTTCCCCTCGCGGACCATGGCCGCGATCAGTTGCATGGCGGCAATGATGCCGTCCCCCGTGGTGTGATGGTCGAGGAAGATCATGTGCCCCGCTTCCTCGCCGCCGATGACCGATCCCAGACTCAGCATGTCCTCCAGGACGTAACGGTCCCCCACTTTGGAGGCGTGGTGTTTGAATCCGTATTTCCGGCAGGCGACCCGCAGGCCCAGATTGCTCATCACGGTGGTGACGAGCAGGTCGTTTTTCAGCTTCTCGTCTTTCTTGAGCATGTTTGCGCAGATGATGAGGACCTGGTCGCCCGTGATTTCCCGGCCCTTCTCGTCCACGGCAATCAGGCGGTCGCCGTCTCCGTCAAAGGCCAGGCCGATGGAGGCCCCGCTCTCCACCACCCTTTTCTTCAGGTCCTCCGTGTGCTGCGAGCCGCATTTGTCGTTGATGTTGACGCCGTTGGGCGTGTTGTGGATGACTTCCACTTCGGCGCCGAGCTCAATGAACGCCTCGGGCGCCACCCGGTAGGTAGCCCCGTTTGCCGTGTCCAGAACGATTTTCATCCCCTCCATGGACAGATTGCGGGGAAAGGTGTTCTTCAGAAAGACGATGTATCGCCCGTGGACGTCCTCCATGCGGAAGGCCTTCCCCATATCCTTTGCCGCGGGCAGCAGTTCACTGAGCTTCCTGTTGAGGATCAGGTCTTCGATGTGCGCTTCCTCCTCGTCGGTCAGCTTGAAGCCGCTGCCGCCGAAAATTTTAAGCCCGTTGTCCTGATAGGGGTTGTGCGAAGCGGAAATGACGATGCCGGCATCGGCGCGCATGCTCTGTGTGATGAAGGCGATGCCGGGGGTCGGCAGCACGCCGACCAGGTAGGGATATCCTCCCATCGACGTGATCCCCGCCTCCAGGGAACTCTCCAGCATGTACCCCGATATTCGGGTATCCTTGCCGATGATCACCCGGGCGCGGTGTCCGTTCTTGCGAAATACATGCGCCACGGCCTGACCGACGCCGAAGGCGATCTCCGCGCTCATGGGGTGGCGGTTCGCCTCACCCCGGATTCCATCGGTTCCGAACAATTTACCCATTCGTTTTCTCCTTCATGATGTGGATTACTGCAGGTTCTTGAACAAATTCAGGGACGGCAGGAGTGCCGCGGCTTTTTTGCAGAAATCGTCCACGAGACCCTCCAGCCATCGGACGCCCTTTGCCGAGATCTCGGCCGGAAGGCCCTGAATCGCCTCGATGTAATCCGTACGGTCATTTCCCGCCGCTTTCTGAAAGGCCCCGAGGAAATCGTCCCGGGATCGCTCTGCTTCACTGCTTCGCGCCGGCTCCCGCAGCACGCTCGCAACCGGTCCGAGTTTCTCCTGAAACTCCCGTCTCAACCGGGCCGTTTCCTGCGACTGTTCCGATGCGGGCGGACCGGCGGCTTTTGCCGCCATTGTCTCGATCCGCTTGATGCGTTCCTTCCGGGCAAGGGAAAGCTGGTCCATCACGCCTTGAAACAGGAGCGTCCCGTATTCCTGCGCCTCCAGGAAGGGTTTCCGCACCTCCCGATACCAGGCCTCCAGGGCCGCCAGATTGGCCAGATACAGAATATTGTTTTTCACGATGCGCCGGAAGCCCGGATAGGCCGTCGGCACGAAGTCTTTCGCGCGCCCCGCGCAGGTCGCCGGGTAAATGAGCTTGTTGCCTTCCGGATGATCCTCCCTCAGCACGCAGCCTGCCGCCACGACATTTCCGAACCCAAGCCGCAACGGCCCGATCATGCCCCCCTGGCCGCCCAGAAAGATCGGGGGCTGGTTCAGCATGACGCCCCGCGGCACATCGCCGATCAGTGAAGGCGTCGTCTTGTCCGCATCGGGGGTAAAGTTAAAATGGATGTAGGAACTTCCGACCTCGCTGTGGTCCTTGCGGCTTGTGCCTCCGGCCATCAGGCAATCGCAGAAGTTGATCAGGCTGCCGAGCGTTACGAAGGGGAACAGGATCGTCTGCTTCAGCCCCACGCAGTGAGCGCCGCCGGCCTCCTCCTCCAGAATGCAGCCGTCGCGGACATGCGCCCCCATGCCCATGTTCGCCTTCTGAAGGAAGACGGACCGGCTGAAGAAACCGCCCTTCAGCTCAACCCCGGACCCGAGCTGGCAATCCTCGATGGTTGCCGGAGCTTCGGCCCCGAGCCTGCAGCCAGCCGATATCACCGTATTTTTTCCGTAAATGCGGCAACCCGGATGAAGGGTGACGCCTTTTTCAGAGATTCGGTCGACACGGACTTCATCGCCGATATCGAGGGTCAGCGGATTGGGAATGTCCACCCCTCTGCGGATTAATTCAACGATTTTCGCTTCTGCCCTCGGTTTCAGTGCCATCGAACCTCCTGAACGCACTGCCGGCGGATGTAAAATCGGCGTTGTTTACCAATTATCGCCGGGCAGGTCAATATGATTTTGTGCTCACAGGCCCGGGCAGGGATACGAAGGGAATTGCCGAAAACGTTCGTCATGTACGGAGATGCGAACCTTTTCCTATTCGTTCAGCCGCATCCGGATCTGCCCGGCAAGGATTTCGACCGGTTCGCTGAAGAGCGATTCGAGTGACATGGACTCGAGGTACCGGTCGCTCCACGGTACGTTGTACTCGTTGACGAGGTTGCGGATGTCGCTGAACCGGTATCCCAGGACGGCAATCTTTTCCGCCAGGGAGAGCGCTTCGTTGTAGACGATGTGGACGAGGAGCAGGTTTCGAACCCCGGGGCCTTCGCCCAGCAGCGGAATGATGATGATCGGCGCCCCGTCGGTCTTGCCGCGGCCGACATAGACATGGCCCGTGCTGACGATGGTCCGTTTCGCACCCATGAGTTGCCCCGCATGCTCCACCCGCGACTTCATCTCCAGGGAAATGCCCCCCCGGTGCACGATGGCGATGGTGGAGGAATCCTGGGGAATCCCGTCCGGGTCCAGGTTGTCGACGGCATACAGGGTATAGCCCCGAACGGCCGAAACGGCCTTCTGTATCGTTCGGATGGCGATGATGTTCCGGCCGGTCAGCAGCCGCAGCGGGAAGTTCAATTCCCGGAGCAGTTGGAAAAGGATCCCCTCCGGGATCTGGTCTTTGCGGCTCGTTCCCACCGTCACCGTCTTCGCCTGATGCCGGATCGCGTCGATGGGCCTGGAAAGGTCGTCGATGGCATGACCGAGGCAGACGTCCAGCCGGTCAATGGGAGACACCGCCTGATCGGGAAAATCCTGCCAGAAATCCTCGAGAGGGATCTTGCCGACGGCGTACTTGAGAAGCAGCACCATGTCCGAGAGGGTGTTTGCGCTGTTCAGCGATATGCCCCGGTCGTTCAACCGTCGGTGCAGGGCTGCCGTGAAATCCGTAACCATGCGGCGGAACTGCCGGTCGGCGATCTTTTCGTAGAATGGAAGCGGTCGCTTTCCCGAATCGGTGGCGGTCTGATTCAGTCGATTGCGGAATTCCCGAAAGAACAGGGCCTCGTCATCGATCTGACAGGCGGCAAAGTAGCCCCAGAGATGTCCGGCCAGGGTATTGAGAATGACCGGGATCGGCATCTCCGCCCGGGGAATGGGGATCACCGTGTCGGCGATCGAATCGAACCGGTCCTCGCCCTCGTCGGCAAAAACGATGACGCCCGCCTTATGGGCTTTGAAGATGGCCACATCCTTGACGATGTCCCCCGTCACCGCTTCCGGGTTACCTGCGGCGCAGACGATGATCAGGGGCTCCGCGGAAAGGTCGATGTGCTTCTTGTTCTCCACCACGTCCGAGGAAATCGTCTTGTAGCAGAGTTCGCTGAGCTTGATTCGGATCTCATCGGCCGCCGCCTTGTTGGGTCCGCTGCCGACGACCGCCCAGTATTTTTTCCGGCCGGCAAGATCCAGGGCCGACTGCCTGAGCGCTTCCCGGCGGTCCAGAACCCGCCTCATCATGCCCGGCGCCCGTTCCAGGCTGCGCAGCGCGTCGGCAATGCGGTCGTCCGTCATCGTTCTCATCAATCGGGCAAAATACAGGCCCAGAATGTTCCCCGCCACGATCTGGGAATAGAACGCCTTGGTGGATGCCACGGACATCTCGATGTCCCGCCCGTCGCTGGTGTAAAAGACCCCGTCGGATTTGCCGGTGATGTCGGATTGGCGCCGGTTGACGATGGCAATGACCGGCACCCCCCTTTCCGCGGCCATCGCGACGGCGCGATTGGTGTCCGTCGTTGTCCCGGACTGGGTAATCGGGATGACCAGGGTATCCTGCAGCAGGTCGTTCAGGTAAAAACCGCTCAGTTCGGATGCGATCTTCGCCTCGATCTTGATATGTGCCCCCTGAAGGTAGCGTTCCAGGGCATCCGACACGGCGCAGCCGGCGACGGCCGCCGTCCCTTGACCGATGACGACGATGCGGCGGATGCCGCCGTTCTCCAAAGCCGTGCGGACCCTTGCCGGCACGATATCGCCTCCGAGATTGAAAAAAACCCGCTTTTCACCGTCTCCCTCCTCACGAATCCGGTACTTGCCCAGCAGGGTCTTGTGAACGGAGTGCACAGACTCATTGATTTCCTTGAGGAAAAAATGGGGATAGGCGCCGCGGTCGATGTCCCGGGTGGTCATTTCGGCCCAGCGAATGTCGGATGACTGCCAGAGGAGGGGGATCCCGTTATAGTACAACGACTTGATTCCGGAAACACCCCCCGGCGTGTTCTGGTCCAGGACCAGGATCTGGCCGGCTGAACCGGGATCTTCCGGAATGGAAAGCTTCTCGCCGTCCATTTGAATGAACCGGGGCGTCTCCTCCACCAGACCGTACAGTTCCGAGGAAAAAAGATACCGGTCCGGCGCGATGCCGACGTAAATCGTCTGACCGCTCCCCTTCAGGGCCAGAAAGATCCGCGACGGCTCCAGGTTGCTGACCATGGCAATGGCATGCGAGCCCTCAAAATCACCGACGGCCCGGCGGAAGGCCTCCGTCAGATCGCAGCCCTCCAAAAGGTACTTTTCGATCTGCAGCGGAATGATCTTGGTGTCCGTCGTCAACTCGGGCGAGATGAATTCCTTGCCGTTTTCAATCTGCCGACGCAGGTCGGAATAATTGTCCACATCGCCGTTGAGTGCCGCGCTGATAGTCCAGGCGCCCTCGCCGTAGGCCGGATAGTTTTTGATGTTTCCGTCGAGCGTGTAATTGTTGACGGGATGGCAGTTGTCTTCGGTGATGGAACCCACCGAGGCCCAGCGCGTGTGGGCAAGCGCCGTCTCGAGAACTGAACTCCGGGAGGCAAATTCGCGAAAGACGGCATCCTCCGCGATCGTTCTTCTCAGTTCCCGAATGTTCCTCCCCAGTTCGCCGATGATCGACGCGGTCTTGTAGGTGAAGGACAGGTGGGGCAGGGAATCGTTCACCCGGATGGACCGGTTGGCCAGGTCCCCGGCCATTGCCCTTTGCTCAAAATCCTCCTGCATGCCCCTTTCCCGAAGGTGACCGCGGACGTCGTTCAGGTCGTCCGGGCTTCCCAGCGCAAAGGAAATCTGAATGCCTGCGGAATCCCGGCCCCTCACTTCCAGGCGGTCCAGGCAGTTCAGGAGATAATTGACCCTTCGGTATTTCCCGAACGCGGCGGAAGGAACCTCGCAGGGGTGCGCGGCGCCGGCCAGTTCGCAGATCCTTTCGATATTGCCGAGGATGTCCTTTTCCAGGGCCCAGCCGATATCCTTCATCCGCACCAGACGGCTGTTGATGATTTCCAGATCGCCGGTGGCAAACCGGTCGGCATGGGCCTCGAGGACGCCTTCCTCCCCGGCGAGGAAAGCATCGATTCCTCTCGAAAGGGAACGCAAGCGCGTCGTCCGGTCCGGATCGAAAAAAAGGTGCTCAAAAATATCGTCCCGCTTCAGATCGAGGATTGCCTGCTCCATGAGGGCAAGAGCCTCCTCTCCATCCAGGTAACGCTCGGAAGGAACGGCCCCGGAGAGCACCTCGCGGATGTGCCGTTTTCTGATCCTCTCAAACGGCACGGCGGGGGATTGGTGTTCATGTTCATGCACCCCCCCCCGCCCGTCCGCTCTCTTGACCGTCAGGATGCCCGCCAGACCGCAACAGAGGATGTTTCCGGAAAGGGGAAAGAAGATCAGGGAAGGCGACGAAACGCGCCGCGGATCGACACCCGCATGAATTTTCCATCGTTTCAGATGTCGAATGAGTTGAAAACAGAAATTCCGGATCATGTCGTCTTGTTCATCGCGCTCGTGTCGAATGGCCGGACCGGTTGATTGTTCTCAAAATTCAGCGGGCCATCATTCATTCACCGCGGTTCCCGATCCCCTCTTTTTCAGCGCATCCAGCCCCAGTTTTGCCATTTTTCTCTGGAAGGTGTTCCGGTTCATGCCGAGATAGGCAGCGGCTGCGGATTTGACATGATTGCAACGCCGCAGCGCAATTTTGAAAAGGCTCCTTTCGACCATCAGGACAACATCCTCGTAGACCCTGTTTTGTTTTCCGCCCGGGGCGCAGAGAACCGTAGAAATATCCTCAAGCTTTTTTTCGATGATGTCTTCCAGAAGAGAGGAAGACGGGGCCTTCTCGCCCTGCCCGGCGGCGCGGGTCCTGGGATTTTTGTCCTTTGTCATGACGGATTCCGTTCCTTGTGTCTGCGTATTGGCCCCTTTCATGCCGATCCTATCTTCAGGGCGATGATGGCGGCGATCACCATGACGGCAACCCACATGGATGCCGGGTCGGACCTGTTTTCCAGCGGATTTTCGATCTGGCGCCTCGCCTCCTCTTCGGCCTGATCCGCGCCGACGTGATTGACGATGTTTTTGACCAGAACGGGGAAGCGCCCGTACGCGTTGGAGAGAATGTGAAAACCTTTCGTCGTCGTCAACAGTAGATAAATCTTCCTGCGAATGGTCAGGCAGCCGACGTGGGTGATGTCTTCCCAACGGAGTTCCCGTTTCCTCATCCATTTCCGAATGACCAGACCCTGGTCGTCGGTCGCGGCCATGCGGCCGGCCGCCTCGATGAAAAGGGCAAACGTCGGCACAAAGACCGCCGTCAGAACGATTCGCTCGAGAACGGAACCCCGGAAAAACACGGACAGACAAAGAAGGACAAACAGCAGGACGACATTGATCGCAAAGGGAATCAACAAAGCGCGCCGGATTTTGAAAATTTCACCGGACATTCACCCGGCCTCTTCCGCGTTTGACCATAATCCTCAGGACGTTCGGGACAGGGTTCCGCTCTTTCCGCCCTGTTTCTTGATCAGTTTGATGTCCGACAGGACCATCCATCTGTCCGCCGATTTGCACATGTCATAAATCGTCAGCGCCGCCACACTGACCGCCGTCATGGCCTCCATTTCCACTCCCGTTCGACCCACCGTGCTCACCTTCGCCTCCACGGTGATTTCTCCGCGGTCCGGATCCGGGGCGAAATGAAGATCAATCCCCGTCAGTTCCAGGGGATGGCACATGGGAATCAGCGAACCAGCCTGCTTGGCCGCCATGATGCCGGCAACCTTGGCAACGCCCAGCACGTCTCCCTTGGCAATTCCGTCCGAAACAATCAGACCGACTGTTTCCGGGCGCATCCGGACCTTTCCCCGGGCCACTGCCGTGCGGACCGTGCTTTCTTTTTCGGTCACGTCGACCATTCGGGCTTTGCCTTTTTCGTCGAGATGAGACAGGGTCGTCATAAAGGGGCGTTCTTTCCGCCGCCGTCGAAGAAATGGATCATGAGAATATTTGGGGGATTCATTAGCATAGTGAATTTTACCCGTCAAGCCTGTTCAGCGAAAGGCCCGGTTCTTCAGAAATGTCTTGCGATTCATCGCGTTATTCTATAATCGAAAGCATGAACCCCCCTCGTGTAAAACAATTTACGAGAGGATCTTCGGGAATTTTCCGCATTGCCGGAAATCGATTAATTTTATTGATTTTACCTCATATTCCTGGCCGATTGGCGATTCTGAGAAAAAACGGACCGGCGGGGGCATTTTTCAAGAATAGATGATTACAATGGATTTTACCCATGATCGTTAAAATCATCAGCAGCACCGTCATCGGGATCGAAGCCCATCCGGTCGATGTTGAAATCGACATCTCTCCGGGTCTGCCCCAGTTCTCAACGGTCGGACTGCCCGACATGGTGGTTCGCGAGAGCAGGGACCGGATCAAGGCGGCGATCAAGAATTCCGGCTACTCGTTCCCCAGAACGCACGTCACGGTGAATCTGGCTCCGGCGGACATTCGAAAGGAGGGAACGGGGTTCGACCTGCCCATCGCCGTCGGCATTCTTGCTGCCGAAGGCCTGGTGGATCCTTCCTCGGCCCGGTCCTGTCTCATGATCGGGGAGCTTTCCCTGGACGGCCGGATCAAGGGGGTCTGCGGCGTCCTGGCTGCAGCCTTTCAAGCCAGAGACATGGGCATTCGAGGCATCATGGTCCCCATGGAAAACGTTCAGGAAGCGGCCATGGTCCGCGGGATCGATGTGATCCCGGTGCAGACGCTGCCCGATGTCATTGAATTCCTCCAGGGGCGGAAGCCAATTGAACCGGCACAGACGGACCATCAGGAACTTTTCGGCGTAGGGACGGATCACCCGTTCGATTTCAATGAAATACACGGACAGGATCAGGCAAAACGGGCAATGGAAGTCGCGGCGGCAGGTGGCCACAACATGCTGATGATCGGTCCGCCGGGTTCCGGAAAAACCATGCTCGCACAGCGGATGGCGACGATCCTGCCGCCAATCTCTTTTGAAGAAGCCATTGAAACAACAAAGATTTTCTCCGTGGCCGGTCTGCTGGACAAGAAGGGGGGGCTGATTGCCAGCAGGCCCTTTCGCGCGCCCCATCACACGATATCCGATGCCGGCCTGGTCGGCGGCGGCCATACTCCGAAACCGGGCGAGATCAGTCTTGCCCACCATGGCGTTTTGTTTCTCGACGAACTTCCCGAATTCCGGAAGAACGCCCTGGAGGCCTTGAGACAACCGCTGGAGGAAGGCCGGGTGACCATCACCCGATCCTCCGTTACAGCCTCCTACCCATCCCGGTTCATGCTGGTCGCCGCCATGAATCCCTGTCCGTGCGGCCATTACGGCGATGCGCGCAAGCCCTGCCGCTGCACGCCCCGGCAGGTCCGCCAGTACCAGAACAGAATCTCCGGCCCTCTTCTCGATCGCATTGACATTCATGTTGACGTCCCTTCCGTGAGGTATCGGGACCTGAAGGGAAAATACGCCGGTGAATCCTCAGCGATCATCCGGCAGCGGATCGACCGGGCAAGAAGCCGGCAGCAGGCGCGGTTCGGCGACGGAAAGACCCGGTTCAATGCCCGCATGTCGGACAGGGAAATCCGTCAGCACTGCCCCATCGACGACGAGTCCCAACGCCTCCTGGAAATGGCGATCGACAAACTGGGCCTGAGCGCACGGGCCTATACGCGAATCCTGAAAGTATCCCGAACCATTGCCGACCTCGATGACGAGGATCGCATTCGCCCGGGCCATGTGGCTGAAGCAGTCCAGTACAGAAACCTTGATCGAAAAATGATTTGATGATAGGAAATATACTGTTCCAGTTATTTGATTAACGAAGGAGGCCAGCACATGCAGATCGAGATCCGTGAGGCTTCACCGGAAAAAAGAAAACCCATCCCCAAGGACGAATCCAAGCTGGGATTCGGCAAGATCGTCACCGACCATTTCTTCAACATGAAATACCATGCGGACCGCGGCTGGTATGACGCCCTGATCGAGCCATACCGCCCTATCCAGCTCGATCCCACCGCCATGTGCCTCCATTACGGCCAGGAAATTTTCGAAGGGCTGAAAGCCTACCGGGGGAAGAACGGCGAGATCTACCTTTTCCGGCCGACGGCAAACATCGAACGGATGAACAGCTCCGCGGAGCGAATGTGCATGCCGGCGGTGGATTCGGACCTGTTTATGGATGCCGTCAAAAAACTGGTGCTCCTGGACCGGAACTGGATCCCCAGGGGAAAGGGAACTTCCCTCTACATCCGTCCCACCATGATTGCCACCGAACCTGCACTCGGGGTTCATCCCGCCAATGAATATCTGTTTTTCATCGTTATCGGGCCGGTCGGCGCTTACTATTCGGAGGGTTTCAGCCCCACGAAAATCTATGTTACCGAGGATTACGTGCGTTCCGTCCGGGGCAGCATCGGCTACTGCAAGGCCGCCGCCAACTACGCAGCCAGCCTCTACGCCAGCAGGCTGGCCATGGAGCAGGGCTACACGCAGGTGCTCTGGCTGGACGCCATCGAACGGAAGAACGTGGAAGAGGTCGGGACCAGCAATATCTTTTTTCTCATTGGCGAAGAATTGATCACCCCTCCCCTGTCAGGCTCCATTCTTCCCGGCGTGACCCGGGACTCGGTCATTCGGATCGCCAAAAGCTGGGGAATTCGCGTTGCCGAGCGGTCCCTCTCCATGGACGAGATTCTGGCGGCATCCTCCACCGGCGCGCTGAAGGAGGTTTTTGCCTCGGGAACGGCCGCCATCGTGTCCCCCGTGGGACAGATCTACTACCGGGGCAAACTCCATGTCATAAACGATGGCAAAATCGGCAAGATTACAGAAAAACTGTACAATGAAATCCTGCAGATTCAGTATGGAGAAAAGGAAGATCCGTTCGGCTGGCGGGTGCGAATCGGGTAAGCGGTTTTTCCCCCGAAGCGGGAAATTTCTCTCTCTACGGGAACTTAAGAACGGAATCCACAGAGATGTTGAAAAGGATGTTGACAGGTTTGTTGACAACCGCTGTAAGTGCTTAATAGAGACGATTTAATAACAGAATGCGACAAGTGCGAGCAATAAAATAAACAAATGATTACAGGTTGTTAAAACACAATCATATGATTTCCGCCACTTACTGAATGGACTGGGACCGGTTATGAACGTGCAAAAAGAATTTGGCCGTTTTTTCAGAATTTTCAACGCGCATAATATCATTTCAATATTAGGAAGAAACCGGGCTCAGACCTTATGCAAAGCCGCGATCTTGTCCGTATGCATGATTTTTCTTCTTGCGGCGACCGCGCCGGCGGAGACGATGCCGCTGGAGCAGTTGACTTCGAAAATGCAGGCAACCTACGAAAACACGAAGGATTTCAAAGCAACATTTACCCAGGAACTGGTGATCCAGTCCATCGGGAAAACGGAGCGGGAAGAGGGCACGGTCTACTTCAAGAACCCCGGAAAGATGCTCTGGGATTATGCGAAGCCCAAGGCCAAGAAACTGGTGATCAACCCGCAGAAGGCGTCGCTGTACGTCCCGGCAGACCGGGCCGTTTATGTTCAGGATTCGGCCAACATTTACAAGTCGAAGGTGATCATCCGCTTCCTCTCCGGCATCGGGAAACTCGGCGACGATTTTGAAATCCGGTATTCGGAGCCCGACGCCGTCGACGGGGAGGGTCGCTATCTCCTGACCCTCGTCCCGAAAAGTGCCGATCTCGCCGTCGAGAAGCTCTTCCTGGTCGTCGAACCCTCCCAATTCCAGATCCTGCAGTGCAGTTTTACGGACAGTTTCGGCAACATCACGCGCATCCGGTTCCGGAATATCCGGATCAACAGCCGTCTGCCGGACCGCCTGTTCAGTTTCAAACCGCCCCGGGGCGTCGAAATCCACAAGGTGCCCTGACAAATCAGCGGAGCAGGCCGGTCGTAATCTTCACGGAACCAGGCATTCAAGCCTGCCCGCCCAGGAAAGGGGGTGATCGCGGGTGCCGCGCATGGATTTGCAGTTCACTTCATCCATCACCCCCGAGCAGGCCCTGACGCTGGAATGGCTTGAGACGAACGGCCTGGGCGGCTATGCGTCCAGCACCGTCCTGAACTGCCACACCCGCAGATACCACGGCCTGTTCGTCGCAAACTTGAAAGAGCCGCCGGGACGGCATGTCCTGCTGTCGAAGTTCGAGGATTCCCTTCGGGCAAAAGGCAGTGAGTATTTCTTCTCGTGCCACCAGTATCCCGGACTGTTTTTCCCGGATCACGATCCCCGTCCCGCCTCCTTTTCGATCGGGGATTGCCCACGCTTCACCTATCGTGCACAGGGGATGTGCGTGCACAAGTCGGTCATGCTGGTCCGGGGACGGGACCACCTGATGGTCCGTTACGACGTCGAAGCGTGCCCGGGCCCGGGTGTGCTCCGGTTCAGGCCGTTTCTGGCCTACCGCAGCTACCACAGCCTTTCCCGGCAGAACCCTTTCTTGCGCGTTCATACGGCCGGCATCCGGAACGGCTTCATGCTCCGGCCCTACGAGGGCATGCCGCCTCTGTACATTCGAACCAGCGTCAAATCGCGCTTTTCTCCCGACCCGGTCTGGTACTATAATTTCGAGTACGAGGCGGAGCGGCAACGGGGCTACAACGGACACGAGGATCTGTTCCAGCCGGGAATCCTCGACGTGGACGTCCGAAAGGGGATCTCTGTCATCGTCTCCGTTTCGCTGCAGGATTTCAAAAAACAGATCGGGAAAATCTGGGCGGAGGAGCGGGACCGCCGGATCCGGGAGCGTACGGAAATATGTTCCTTCGCGGACCGGTTCAAAGACCGGGAAGACCGGACCCATCTGGAAAACCTCGCCGTCGTCGGGTCGCAGTGCCTGATCCGCGCGCCCGCCGGACGACCTGCCGTCATCGCCGGCTACCACTGGTTCAACGACTGGGGTCGCGATACGCTCATCTCGCTGCCGGGGCTCACGTTCTGCAGCGGCCGTTCCGAAGAGGGTTTCGACATCCTTGCCTCCCTGGCGGAACACGAGAAGAACGGACTCCTGCCCAACTGCTTCTCGGACCATTCCCAGGAGAAGTCGTACAACAGCGTCGACGCAACGCTCTGGTATTACTGGGCCGTCCAGCAGGCGCTTCGGCATACCGGCGACTTCGAAACGGTCCGGACCCGTTTCTGGCCGGTCATGAAGAAGATGCTCCGCCATTTCATGTCGGGAACGGCGATGGGCGTTTTCATGAACGACCGGGGATTGCTGCAGGCCGGTCATGAAGGATCCAATCCGACCTGGATGGACGCCACCGTGGCGGGTCGGCCGGTGACGCCCCGCTGGGGATGCGCCGTCGAGATCAATGCCCTCTGGTACAATGCCCTCTGTCTCGTCGATGAGCTGACCCGCCGGTTCGGCGACGGTGCGCTTTTCTTCCCGGAACTGATCCCCCAAGTCCGCCAGGCCTTTCAGGAGATCTTCTGGATCGAGGAAGAGGGCCGTCTCGGCGACGTCTACCGCGACGGTCGCCTGGACGTGGCGATCCGGCCGAATCAGATCCTGGCGGTCTCGCTTCCCCATTCTCCGCTGGATCCGGACCGGTGGCCTTCCGTGGTGGCCTGCGTCCGCGGGCATCTCCTGACCCCCTGCGGATTAAGAACGCTCTCCCCGAAAGACCCGCGTTATGCGGGGCGTTACGGCGGCGACGGCGCCGCGAGGGACGGCGCCTATCATCAGGGGACGGTCTGGCCGTGGCTTCTGGCGCATTTCGGCGAGGCGCTGCTGAAGACGGCGGCGGACAGGATGGAGGCGAAACGTTTTCTGCTGGATCTGCTTCGTTCCTTCCTGCGGCGACACTGGAAAGAGGCGGGCATCGGCTGTGTCTCGGAAATCTTTGACGGCGATCTGCCGCACCGGCCCAACGGCTGCATTTCCCAGGCCTGGAGCGCCGCCGAACTGATCCGGCTCTATGCCATCCTGGACGAGATCGGGGATTGAAGTTCCCGAAAAACGGCCCCGCCGCTTTCGGATCGCATTCTTGCCGGCTGCGGAAGCGGTATCATTGCCGGGCAAACGATCCCGGGCCGGGGTGACGAAGAGCCGGGATCGTGATGACCGGCAATTTGCACGGGCGGAAGAGGCCATGCGGATTTTGATGTTCGGCTGGGAATTTCCCCCCATCATGAGCGGAGGTCTGGGAACGGCCTGCTTCGGCATGACCCGGGCCCTGGCAGAATTGGGCCATGAAATCACCTTCGTGCTGCCCCGCGCAGTCGAAACGGCGGAGCCGACCCATGTCCGGCTGGTGCCGGCGTCCGGCGGCGGCGCTCCTGAGCCGGGCCGCGAAGAGCCATGCGTCTTTCCGGGCCTGTCCCTCCGTACGGTCGGCTCCGTTCTCCGCCCCTACCTGTCCGGAAGCCGCTACCCGTCTCCGCTGTCCGGTCCGCGCGGCGTCCGCTTCACGGCCAGCTGCGGAGACTACGGAGCCGATCTGATCTCGGAAGTGATTCGCTACGGCCGGGTCGCGGGCGTCATTGCCGGAGAGCATCCCTGCGATGTCATCCACGCCCACGACTGGATGACCGTTTTTGCCGGTATCGAAGCCAGAAGGATCAGCAGCCGGCCCCTTCTTCTCCACATCCACGCCCTCGAGTTCGATCGCAGCGGGGAGAACGTCAATCGGGACATATATAACATCGAGCGCTACGGCCTCGAGGCCGCCGACCGCGTCATCGCGGTCAGCCACTATACGAAAAACATCATGATCGAGCGCTACGGAATCGACCCGGAAAAAATCACCGTCGTCCACAACGCCGTCGACCGCCGGGACGCAGGTTCCGCCTATCGTGTCGAAAAAGATCCGCAGCGAAAAACGGTTCTGTTTTTGGGCCGAATCACCTTTCAGAAAGGCCCGGATTATTTCGTCGAGGCGGCAGCCAGGGTCCTGCGGGAAATGCCGGAGGCGACCTTCGTCATGGCCGGGACGGGGGACCTGATGACGCAGATGGTCGAACGGGTCGCCGCGCTGGGAATCGGCAGCCGGTTCCACTTTACGGGATTCCTCCAGGGGGACGACGTGGTGCGGGCCTTCGCGCTGAGCGACCTGTACGTCATGCCCAGCGTTTCGGAACCCTTCGGGATCTCGGCCCTGGAGGCCATCCTGTGCGACGTTCCGGTCATCATCTCCAGGCAGTCCGGGGTGTGCGAGGTGCTGCACCACGCGCTCAAGGCGGAATTCTGGGACGTGGATGAACTGGCCGGCAAGATCATGGCCGTCCTGAAGCACCCGGCGCTGGCCACCGAGCTGGTGGAAAAGTCGAAAGAAGAACTGCGTCATATCCGCTGGGAACGGGCCGCGGAGAGCATCCTCGCGGTTTATGAGACCTGCCTCCACCGAAAGGAGTTTTGAGCATGCCCGCCGTCTGCCTGTGCTTCGAGGTCCACCAGCCCCGCCGTCTGCGGCGATACACCATCTTCGACGTAGACCGGGTGCACGACTACGAAGACCGGGCTGCGAACCTGGAAATCCTCAACCGCGTGGCCGACCGCTGCTACCTGCCGGCGAACCGGATCCTGTCCGCACTGATCCGGCGGCACGTCGGCCGGTTCAGAATCGCCTTTTCGATCAGCGGCACGCTTCTGGATCAACTGGAAGCCCATCGGTCGGACGTTCTGGACAGTTTTCGGGATCTGGCCTGGACGGGGGCCGTCGAGTTCCTGTGCGAAACCGACTGTCATTCGCTTAGCTTTCTGTTCTCCCGAAAGGAATTCAAGCGCCAGGTCGCTGCCCACAGGAAGAGAATCCAGGCGCTTTTCGGTCAGACGCCACGGACCTTCCGCAACACCGAACTCATCTACAACAACGACTTGGCCCGGACGGCCGAGAGAATGAATTTCCGGGCGGTGCTGGCCGAGGGCGCCGACCGGCTCCTGGCGGGACGGAACGGCAATGCGCCTTACCGGCCGGCGGGCTGCGGCACGCTGAAGCTCCTGCTGAGGAATTACCGCTTCTCCGATGACGTCGCCTTCCGCTTCAATGACCGGGAATGGCCGGAATACCCCCTGACGGCGGAGAAATTCGCCGGCTGTCTTCATCGCGCCGACTTGGCGGATACGATCATCAACCTGTACATGGACTATGAGACTTTCGGCGAGCACCACCCGCGGGAAACGGGCATCTTTGAATTTCTCGAGGCCTTCCCGGGAGAGGTCCTGAAGCACCCCGGTTTCTCCTTCCAGACGCCCTCGCAGGCGGCCGCCGGCTGCGAATCCGTCGCGACGCTGGACGCCCCGGACTTCGTCTCCTGGGCAGACGAGGACAGAGGCTTGACCGCCTGGCTGGGAAATGCTATGCAAAGCGATGCGCTTCAAACGCTTTACAAAATGGAACCGCGGGTCTCGCACCGGAACGATCCGGATCTGCTGGCCGCCTGGCGAATGCTTCAGGCTTCCGACCATTTCTACTACATGTGTACGAAGTGGCTTGCCGACGGGGACGTCCATCAGCACTTCAACCCCTACCCTTCTCCCCACGACGCATACATCAACTACATGAACATACTCGACGATTTTTCAAGACGGCTCAACCGGAAAACGTCAGCGGGCGAGGGGTGAAACCGATGGCGGTGAATCATAACGGCTATCTTTTCGAGGTGAGCTGGGAGGTTTGCAACAAGGTCGGCGGGATCTACACGGTCATCGCCAGCAAGCTTCGGGAGGCTATTGCGGTCTACGGCGACCGCTACATCCTGCTGGGCCCGGATCTGAAAACCAACCTCGAATTCGAGGAAACGGAGGATCCCTTCTGGGAGAGAATCCGGGAAGGGGTCGCCATCAAGGAAATTCCCTGCCGATTCGGACGCTGGAAGATTCCCGGGGAACCGCGGGTGATCCTGGTCGGCTTCGGGAAAAAGTACAACAAGGACCAGCTCCTCTTCCGGATCTGGGAGGATTACGGAGTGGATTCCATCGCCGGCGGATGGGATTACGTCGAGCCGGTCATGTTCAGCTACGCCTGCGGGGAAGTCATCGAGACCCTCTACAACATCCTGGCCCGGCCGCGGGAAGCCCCGGCCGTCGCCCAGTTTCACGAATGGATGTGCGGGGCGGGGCTCCTCTGCCTGAAGACCCGCGCGCCGGAAATCGGCACGGTTTTCACCACCCACGCCACGATCCTGGGCCGAAGCCTGGCCGGCTCGGGGATGGACATCTACGCCGCCATGGAGGACATCTCGCCGCAGCGGGAGGCCGGGGCCCACCAGATCACGGCGAAATATTCCATGGAAGCGGCCACGGCACGGGAGGCGGACTGCTTCACCACCGTCAGCGAGATCACCGCTTCGGAAGCCAAGAACTTCCTGGGCCGCTGCCCCGATGTCATCACGCCCAATGGCCTGGACATGGAGCACATCCCGGACCTGACGGAAAACCGCGGGCCTTCCCGCAAATCCAGAGAGCGGATTCTCGCGGCCGCCGGCCGTTTCCTGCTCAGGGAGTTCTCCCCGCGCACCCGGATCATCATGACATCCGGGCGCTACGAGTACCGGAACAAGGGGATCGACGTGTTTCTCAAGGCCCTCGGACGTCTGGACAAGACGATGGGCGAACCGGAAAGCGTGCTGGCCTGCCTGTTTGTCATCGGCGGGCACACCGACCTGATCCCTTCCCTGCAGGACGACAGCGGCAAGTGGGAGCCGGGAAATCCCCCCATCGCCACGCACCGGCTTCAGAACGAGGCTTCCGATCCCATCCTGCAGGCCTGCGACCGGCTGGGGCTCAGGAACCTGCCGTCGAACCGGGTCAGCGTCATCTTCCTCCCCGCCTATCTCAACGGCCATGACGGCCTGATCAACATGACCTATTACGAGGCCCTCTCCGGCTGCGACCTGGGCGTCTTTCCCTCCTACTACGAGCCCTGGGGATACACGCCCCTGGAAAGCGCGGCCTACGCCGTGCCGACCGTCACCACCGACCAGGCCGGATTCGGTCTCTGGGTCCAGCACACCAACGGCCAGAACGGCGGCGTCCTGCTTCTGAACCGGAAGGCGCAGCCACCCGAAGCGATCGAAAACCAGCTCTTCGGCATCTTCACGGATCACCTTGCCTGGAATGAGGCGGAGCTCGACAGGCGCCGGAAAATGGCCCGCTCCTCGGCGCTGAAAGCCAACTGGAAGGATTTTTTCCATGCCTACCTGCTGGCCTACGAAAAGGCCCTGGCCGTGGCCGAGGACCGCAGCGAAAAGCTCGCCCTGGCGGACGGGAGGCCGGAAGCCAGGCACACCTTCGCGGGCGTCGTCTCGACGCAGCCCCATTTCCGAACCTTCACGGCGGTGACGACGCTGCCGGAAAATATCGCCCGGCTTCGGGAGCTGGCCTATAACCTGTGGTGGTCCTGGCACCCCAAGGCGCTGGACCTGTTCGCCTCCCTGAATCCGAAGCTGTGGATGCAGATGAACAACAACCCGGTGATGATGCTGG
Source organism: uncultured Syntrophaceae bacterium (assembly GCA_964460245.1). Lineage (GTDB taxonomy): Bacteria > Desulfobacterota > Syntrophia > Syntrophales > Fen-1087 > JAXDBM01. The sequence continues at coordinate 27,713 of CAYWTL010000013.1, forward strand.
AGACCCTGTCCCCGGAAATCCTGGAGGAGGCATCGGGAAACCGGAGCTATCTGCACCTTTACGGGCAGATCATGAAGCAGTTCGACGACTACATGAACGACCGGCAACTCTCCCCGGCAATCCACTCCGTTCCTGAAATCCGGGGCCCTTCGCCCATTGCCTATTTTTCGACCGAATACGGCCTGCACGAGTGCCTGCCCGTCTACTCCGGGGGCCTGGGCACCCTCTCCGGAGACCATCTGAAGACAGCCAGCGACATGAACATCCCCCTGGTCGCCGTGGGGCTTCTTTACCGGAGCGGATACTTCCGGCAGGTCATCGACCGGAACGGCGTGCAGATCGCGGAGTACCCGGAAAGCGACCTGTCCAACATGCCGGTCCAGATCGTCCAGGACGATCGCGGCAACGAGGTCCAGATCTCCCTGGAACTACCGGGAAGGACGCTCTACGCCAACATCTGGGAAGTCAAGGTGGGCAGGGTCTCGCTCTATCTTCTCGACGCCGATACGCCGCGCAACACCCCGCAGGACCGCAAGATCACGTCGCGGCTCTACGGGGTCGACCCGCGCACCCGGATCGAGCAGGAGATCCTGCTGGGCATGGGCGGCGTCAAACTGCTCCAGCGCCTCGGCATCCGACCCCGCGTTTACCACATCAACGAGGGGCATTCCGCATTTCTCCTCTTCGAGCTGATCGCGGCGCGGATGGCGGAGGACGGGCTTTCCTTCGACGAGGCCAGCGAGGTGGTCCGCGGCAGCACCGTCTTCACGACCCATACGCCCGTGGAAGCCGGAAACGAGCGCTTCAGCCGGGACCTCATGGAGCACTACTTCGGCAGCTTCGTCAAGTGGACCGGCATGTCCTGGTCGCAATTCTGGGAGCTGGGGCAGAAGGAAAGCGGCGAGCAGAGGCCCTTCTTCATGAACGTGCTGGCGCTCCGCATGACCCACCGGCGCAATGCCGTGAGCCTGGTGCACAGCCAGCTTTCCAGGCACATCTGGCGCGACGTGTGGAAGGGCTTCAACGACGCCGACATCCCCATCCGCCACGTCACCAACGGCGCGCACGTCCTGTCCTACCTGGCGCCGCGGATGAAAGAGATCCTGGACGCCTATCTGGGAATGAACTGGGAGAATCACCTGACCGATCCGGAGCGGTGGAAGCGGGTCCAGGACATCCCCGACACCATCCTCTGGCGGACGCGCTACGAAATCCGGCAGAAGACCATCGACCTGCTGCGGGACTACCTCTCCCGCAACTGGGCCAAATACAGCGATTCCAAGACCTGGCGCGAGGAGCTTTATTCGCGGATCAACCCGGGGGCCATGATCATCGGCTTCTCCCGCCGCTTCGCCCCCTACAAGCGGGCCGACCTGCTGCTGTCCGATCCGGATCGCCTGGCCGCGATCGTCAACGACGAGAGCCGCCCCGTCCACATCCTCTTCGGCGGCAAGGCGCACCCCAACGACGAGATGGGCAAAAGCCTCATCCGGAAGGTCATCGATGTCTGCAAGGACGAGCGTTTCCGGGGCCGAATCTTCTTTGTCGAGGATTACGACATTCGGGTTGCCCGCCACTTCGTCCAGGGCTCCGATGTCTGGCTGAACACGCCCAGAAGGCCCTACGAGGCCAGCGGGACCAGCGGAATCAAGGTGGTGGCCAACGGCGTCCTCAATCTCAGCGTCTCCGACGGCTGGTGGTGCGAGGGGTATGACGGGACCAACGGCTGGACCATCGGGCCGGTCCGGATGGGCTACGAGGAGGAGACGGAAAACGCCGATGCCGAAGACGCCCAGTCTCTTTTTTCGCTTCTCGAAAACACTGTCATTCCCATGTACTACGAGCGGCAGGGGTCCGGCATTCCGGAAAAGTGGATCGCCATGATCAAGCGGTCCATGCAAACCCTGATCCCCCGGTTCAACACGGAAAGGATGCTGTCGGAATATTACCGGGACATGTATGCGCCGACGGCCCGCAGGGAGCAGGCGCTGGTCCGGGAGGGTTTCGCCCTGGCCAGAGCCCTGGCCGACTGGAAGCGGAAGATCCCCATGCGCTTCTCCTCGCTCAAGCTCCTGGACGTGACAGTGGAGGGGATCCACGGCGACAACATCCCCGTGAACGAGCCCCTGCAGGTCCGGGTGCGCATCGACCCGGGCAAGCTCGAGCCGAAAGAGGTTTTGGTCGAACTGGTCATCGGAAAAAAGGACGGCCGGGAGGCCGTCGCCGCCCCCGAATACGTCCCGCTGCAGATCGCCAACAGGGGCGCGGAAGGCATCCTCACCTTCTCCACGGAGTACGTCATTCGGGAGAACGGCCCTTACAGCTACGGCATCCGCGTCCTGCCCTGCCACGAAAAACTGGCCTCCCGGCAGGAAACCGGTTTGATCCTTTGGGGCTGAGGCGCACTGCCCGGCCATGACGCGGAAGTCCCACCCCCTGCACGGGCGCAACAGCCTGCAATCGGCCCAATCATTTTCCGGGAACTTTTTCCTTCCTCCTCCTGTCTAAACAATCAACAACCACAGACAAGGAGGAAGGGATCATGAAGACCATCGCAGCAGCACTTCTGGCAGTTTTCCTGTGCGGCTCCGGCGCATGGGCCGGGGGCATCGGGGACGCCGTGGAAGTCCGTGTCGTAACCGATGACGGCCGGACGCTGCCGACCTACCCGGTGAAGATACGCCATGGCCTGAAAAAGGTGTACGCCGAGGCGAACCGGGGTGCCCATTACCGCATCGAGGTCCGGAACCGTCTCGACCGGCGCGTCGGCCTCGTCATTGCCGTGGACGGCCGCAACATCATCAGCGGCGGACAATCCGCGCTGCAGAGCCACGAGCGGATGTATATCCTGGAGCCCAATGGCTTCGGCGCGTTCTCCGGCTGGCGAACGGCGCAGGACCGGGTCAACCGCTTCTACTTCACCGACGCGCCCGAATCCTACGCCGCGTCCTTCGGTGACGAATCCGCCATGGGGGTCATTGCCGTCGCGGTCTATCCGGAGGCGCGGAGACAGCGGCTGCCGCAACCGCTGTCCCGAATCGCGCCATTCGGCCGCGAGGGCAAGGCGGCCGGTTCGTGCGACCAGGCGGATGCCGGTCCCGCCGCCCCGTCCGCAGCCGGCGAAAGGATGCGGAAAGGCGCCGGTCGGTCGGAACAGTCAATGGAGAGCGCGGGAACCGGCTACGGACATGACGCGTATTCCCCCTCGCAGATCGTGGCATTCCAGCCGGAAAGACGCGCCGTGGAGACCGTTCTCATGAAGTACGAGTGGCGTGCGACACTGTGCAGGCTGGGGGTGGCCGGATGCGATCCGCCGCCCCGGCGCCCACCGAACCGCCTCTGGGACCGGGACGGCTACGCGCCTCCGCCGCCGGCCAGGCCCTGTCCCTGTCCGGCCCCGAGCGTGTAGCGATCTGCCGAAGGTCATTGCGCGGAGCGGCGCAACATGGTAGCCTTGCCGCATGTCTCGATGCGGTGGAATGTTCCCGCTCGGTCCGCAATGACAGGAGGAGAAACCTTGCCGGAGATGCCTGATCCAGGGGATGCGCAGGGCCGGTCCATCGAAGACGACGACGCCGGTTCCGCCGCGCGCTGCCGTCGGGGAGACACGGAGGCCTTCGCGTCCCTGGTCCGCAGGCACCAGAAGCGGATGCTCAACATCGCCTACCGGATGACCGGGGACCACGACGATGCCTGCGACGTGGTCCAGGAGGCTTTCCTCTCCGCGTGGCGGGCGATCGGAAAATTTCGGGGGAACGCCCGGTTTTCAACCTGGCTGACCGGAATCGTCCTGAACCAGGCGAGAAACCACCTGGCGCAGCGGGCCGCGCGCGCCCGGCGGGACGGGATTTCCCTCGACGACCCGAGCCACTCCGCATACGGAAAGCTCGGGGACGGGCTCTGTTCCCAAGGGACCTCGCCCGCGGAATGTCTGGAGAAGCAGGAGGTGGAGGCCAGGGTTCAGGCGTGCATCGGCAGGCTCGACGGCGAGCAGCGGGAGGTCATCGTTCTTCGGGACATCCAGGGGTTTTCCTACGAGGAAATCGGGGCGTTGCTGAAGATGCCCGACGGCACCGTCAAGTCAAGGCTTTTCCGAGCCAGAAACGCCCTGAAAGACTGTCTGCGCCCGTTATTCGGTGATTTGAAATGACCTGCAGCGAGATCGAAAGCCGGCTCCCCGCCTACCTGGACGGACTGCTGCCGCCGGAAGAGAAAGATCGGATCGAGGGACACCTCTCCGCCTGTCTACTCTGCGGCAGGGCTCTTGCCGACCTGAAAAAGACCGCGGAGATCCTTCGGAATCTCGAAGCGGTGGAAGCGCCGCCCTTCTTCGAAGAAAAAATCATGGCACGGGTTCGCGAAGAGGCCGGAAAGAAGCGGGGACTCCTGCGGCGGCTGTTCTACCCGGTGCACATCAAGATCCCCATTCAGGTCATGGCCATGGCCCTGATCGCCTTTGCGGCCGTCTACGTGTTTCAGACGGGCGGGCCGGAGATGCGCAAGACAGCGCCCCGACCCGCTCCCGCCGACATATCCGGAAAAAGCACGAGCACGTCGGAACCGGAAAAGGCGCCTTCGCACGCCACCGGACCCGCTCCGGCCGGACAGGCGCCCGCCCTGCGGTCACCTGAACAGCTCCGGGAGCAATCCTCCGCACCCCCTACCGGGAAAGGCGGGAAAGAGGAGGGGACCTCGGAATTCGCGGCGCCGCTCCGAAAGGACCGTGCGGCGCTCCCCCCGCCCGCGCAGCGCGACGAAGAGACGGAACCGGCAGCAGTCCGGCAGGAGGCCCCGGACCGCGTCCGGGACAAGGCGAACCGGCTCGAAACGGGCCGTGAAGCCGCAACAGTTGCATCGGAACCAAAAATGATGCGCAATACCGGCGGAAGCGCGACCGGAGAAGGCCCAAAAGCGCCATCCCCGGCCGCCCCGCTGCAATCCGCCGCCGAGACCCGCCTGGATCTGAAGATCCGCGTCGGGAATGCATCAGCGGCCGCCCGGGCGATCGATGCGGCGCTCAGCCGCTTCAGCGCTCGAATCGTTTCAAGCCGGCATCGGGGTGCAAGCGGGTTCGTGGAGGCAGAAATCGCCGCACGGCATGTGCCCGCATTCCTGGAACGGCTCGAAAGGATCGGCAGCGTCGGTCTGGAAGACAGCCGCCCGATCGGTCCGGGCGGAACGGTCACCGTCCGCATAAACATCGTCGGCAACCCCGAATGAGGGCGGGGCCGGCAAAGCCGGACAGACAAATCAAGGAGTGAAGCATGAAGATGCAGGAGGTTCGCCGCATCGGCAAGGGGTGGGGTGTCGACATCCGGGTCGGCCGCTCGAAGCAGGAGATCATCCGAGACATTCAGGTCAGGGAAGGCTACACGCCCTGTTACCGAACCAAAACGGAGTGCGAAAACGACTGCCTATGGAAAGACGACTGCCTGTTCCGGAAGCCCTAGGAGCGGCGCCTCTCCGCCGGCAGCCATTCCCGGCTTGACAAACCGCAGGCCCTCCTCCTATACTCGGGCCCGCTGAAAAGCGAGTTCTTGCCGGACGCAATGGTCCATGGGGCGTCCAAACCGAAACCCGGATTCGTACAAGCCGATCAAAACCCGATTCGCACAGGAGGAGAAAACATGGTCTCAGCCCTTATCGTATTGGGTCTCGTCGCTGCGATTGCCGTCTTCGCCGTCAGCCTCTACAACGCCCTCGTCGGCGCCCGCAACGCGGTGAAGAATGCCTGGAGCTCCATCGACGTGCAGCTCAAGCGCCGCCACGATCTGATCCCGAATGTCATTGAGGCCGTCAAGGGCTACGCCGCCCACGAAAAGCAGACGCTGGACGCCGTCATCCAGGCGAGGCAGCAAGCGGCATCGTCCCGGGGGAGCGTCGAGGAGCGCGCCAGCGCGGAAAACGCGTTGACCCGGTCCCTGCGAGCGCTGTTCGCCCTGGCAGAGGCCTACCCGAACCTGAAGGCCAACGAGAATTTCATCGCCCTGCAGGAAGAGCTGGCATCCACGGAGAACAAGATCGGATTTGCGCGCCAGTACTACAACGATGTGGCCATGCGGTACAAGAACAAGGTGGAGATGTTCCCCGGAAACATCATCGCCGGCATGTTCCATTTCCAGGCCGAACCCTTCTTCCGAATGGAGGCGGCCGAAGACCGCGAGGTCCCGCAGGTAAAATTCTAATCCGGTCGTACGCGAATGACGGCGGCGGGCTGTTTCCGCCGCGCAGTTGAAGGGGGTTCCCATGATCGAGACGGTAAGCAACATCGGATGGTCTATGGTCTTCTCGCTGGTGGGCGGACTGGTCGGCATCGTTCTCGTCCTGCTGGCTTGCGCCGTTGTGCCCAGAATGATGGACCGGCTGACCCCGAACATCGACGAGGAGAAGGAGATTGCCCGGGGAAACGACGCCGTGGCGGAATACTATGGTCGGGTAGTGGGCGCCTGCATCGTCGGCGTCAGCATCGTAATCGCCGCTGCCGTGCTGGGAGGCATCCTTTCCGCGCTTCATTGAAAGCCGTTCAATGCGGCTGAAGCGGGATTTTGCGAGGCAGTACCTTTTTCCGAAAGCCCAAATGGATGGAAAGCCTGTGAAACGATGGGCCATGCCGGCACTGCTGCTGTTCGTTCTTTTTGCCGCATCCCCGGCCCTGGCGAGGGGCGGCGGCGGCTGCCTCGCAAAAGGCACGCCCATACCGACGCCCGGAGGCGCCGTCGCGATCGAGAGGCTGCGTATCGGCGACCCGGTCTGGAGCCTGTCGGCCGGAACGATCGAGCCGGGCACCGTCCGTGCCGTCCGTGAAGTCCGGGCCGATCGTTATCTGGAGATCACCGCCGGAGGCGAAATCCTTCGGATCACTCCGGAGCACCCGGTCATGGTCGGACCGGGAGAATTCCGCATTGCCCGCCTGCTTCAGGCCGGCGAAACGGTCTACCGTCTTCGCGACGGAGAGCTCAGTGCCGTGCCCGTATCCGCCGTGCGGCAGATCTCCTCCCGCCGGCCCGCCTACAACCTGCTGGTCGTGCCCGGCGGAACCTTCCTGCCGGCCGGAATCGCGGTCCACAACAAAGGGTGCTTCCTTCCGGAAAGCGAGATCCTGAAGTCCGACGGGACGAACACGAGGATCAGCGCAGTCCGGGCCGGGGACGAACTGCTCGCCTACTCGCCGGAGGGGGACATCGTTCGTGCGAAAGTGAGAAGCGTCCTTCGCCACAGCGTGAAGGAGTACATCCTCCTCAAGACCGACCGGATCGCTCTCCGGGTCACGACCGAGCACCCTTTTTACGTCGGCCGGGGCACGTTCAAGACGCTCGAAACGCTCAGAATCGGAGACACCGTCTTCGCCTGGGACGGCCGGTCCCTTTCGGAACAGCGCATCGCCTCGCTCGAACGCGTCCGGGAGCGGGTCCGGGTCTTCAACCTGCAGACCGATCACCCCAATACCTTCTTTGCCGGCGGCATTGCGGTCCACAACAAGGGCGGCGGCGGGGGCTGCTTCCCCGCCGGGACGATGATCCGCACGCCCTCGGGCGACGCGCCCGTCGAGCGTCTTTCCATCCGCGACCGGATCCGGACCGTGGATCCGGAAGGGCGAGACATCGACAGCAGCGTGGAGAAAATCTTCACGAGCCTTGCCCGCATCGTCCGGGTCAAGACGGACCGGGGCGAACTCCGCACGACCGCCGATCACCCCGTCGGTCTGGCCGACGGGACATTTCTGGCGGCGGGCCGGCTGCGGCCGGGCAACGACGTACTGGTCCGGCGCGGCGACGACTGGACGCCGGCCGTCGTCCTCGAATCGTCGACCGGCGCAGAAAAAGAGCCGGTCTTCAACCTCACCGTGAGTGCGCCCCACACCTTCCTCGCGGCGGACTTCCTGGTGCACAACAAAGGGGGGAGCTCCAGCCGTTCCAGCTCCGGCAGTTCAAGATCGAGCTCCGGTTCCGGCAGCGATGAATGCGGCACCGGCTGCATCATCGTCGTCACCGCATTCGTCGGGATTTGGCTGCTGATCGTCGTCAGTGTGATCCGGTACCACTGGAAGCATTCCAAATCCGGCAGGAGTGAGAATCTGGACTATCTCTACGACCGCAAGGCGATCGACAAGAAGGCCCGGAAAACGGCAAAGCTGCTGACATTTCTGAGCAGGCAGGACCCCTCCGTCTCATCCGAATCGCTGCGAAACATCGCCGATACGACTTTCCGCAAGCTCCAGGAGTGCTGGCAGAAGCGTGAATACGGGCCCATGGAGCAGTTGCTCATGCGCAGCTTGTACGTCCTTCACACGGCGCAACTGGAGGCGCTGGTCCGGAACCACGAGATCAACCGGATCGACAACCTCCAGGTGGAGCAGGTGGACCTGGTCAACATCCGCTATACCGAAAAGCCGGACCAGCGGGAATTCACCGCGCTCATCACAGCTTCCGCCCGCGACTACTATCTCGACGACCGCACCTCCCGGTTTCTGCGGGGCGACAGCAGCCCGGCCCGGTTCCAGGAATTCTGGACCTTTCAGCGCTCCGGGGAGCGCTGGCTGCTCCGCGAAATCGAGCAGGCCGGCGAGTCCGACATCCTCAAGGACGAGAACTTCGCCGAGATGCTGACCGATGAAACGCTGAAGGGCGTCTATCAGGAGACGGCGCAACATGAGGGCAAGGCCGGACCCTGGCTCGAAAAGGAAGCAGAGGAAAAGGCGACGCGCATCGACCGGCTTTTGAACTTTCTCGTGAAGACCGACAAAATCTGGGACCGTGGCAAAATGCTCGAACGGGCGCGGCAGATCTTTCTGGGCGTATTCCTGGCCCGGGAGTCCGGAGATCCGGCGAAACTGCCGGAAGCCGACCTGTTCCCGAACGTCGCCGAAAGCCTGCGCCGGCATCTCGAGCAGTGGCGGAGGGAGGTGAGAACCGTGGAGTACCGGAACATCTGCGTGCGCAAGGCGGAGCTGATCCTGGTCCGGAACTTCACGGATCCGGCAAAGGACGAATTCACCGTCCGCATCAGCGCCCACGCTCAGAGAATCGAGCGCAAGGGCCAAACGGTCCTGAGTGAGCAGCCCTACGTGGCCCCCTTCGAGGAGTATTGGACCTTCGGCCGCCGGGACAGCGCGTGGAACCTCAAGGAGGTGCTTCCGACCGCCCGCGGCGCGAAGCTGGCAGCCGAGGAGAATGTGGATGAAGACAGCAGCGCCGAGCAGATGCAATGGTACTACCGTGAGAAGCGGGCCGTCTGACATTCGACGGTTGGTTGCCGCGATCACCCGGCTCCGGGCAGCCGGTTCCACGAGGCAGTGTCCATGAGATTGCCCACCCCGCCCCGGGATGCATCACGCCGGATCGTCCAAGCCGTTCTGCTTGTCTGCTGCATCCTGCTTGTTTCCTGTTCGACGATCCCGCAGAGGGCCCATTCTCCGCGGGACCTTTCTGACGCCGCTTGCCTTCCCAACTTTCCAGACCGGGACGGATGGTACGGCGGAGACGGCGCCTACTCCATCCGGCTGGACGAGCGGCGCGTCCTGTGGCTCTTCGGGGACACCTTCGTTGCCGACGAAGCCGGCAGGAGGGACCGCGTGGGTATGAAGGTGGTCCTGGGAACGACGATGGCCATTTCGACCTGCACCGCCGGTGCGGGGTTTCAAATTCGATACTTCCTGAAAAAGAGAAACGGGGAATTCGTCTCGTCTCTTGACGGCGAGGACTGGCTCTGGCCGCAGGATCCCTTCATTGCGGACCGCACGCTGTACGTCCCCCTCGTATCCGTCAAGGCGAATCCGAACGTGCAGGGGCCCTTCAAATTCGAGATCGCGGGTCACAAAATCGCCAGGATCAAAAACATCGAAGCGGCCCATCCGGACGAGTGGATTGTCGATTACCTGGACTTGACCCCCGCCATCCCGAAGGGCGTCGTGGCCTTTGCGACGACCGCATTCGTATACGGGGATCATGTCTACACCTATCCCTGCTTCTCTTTCACGGACGGCCTGTCGAGTGTGTTCGGCAATATCCTGGCCCGCATTCCCGTCAGCCGGCTGGATGATCCGGCAAGCGCCATCGAATACCTGAATCGGGAAGGAAAATGGGTGACTGCGCTGAACCCGGCGACGGTCAAGATCGTTCTGAATGCCGGCGTCTCCGAACTCAGCGTCCGCTACCATGCCGACCGCCGAAAATGGGTCGCCGTGTACCTGTCCACGGAAAACAACGGCGACCGGCTTCTGTATCAAACCGCGGACCGCCCCGAGGGACCCTGGACCGAACCGAAAGCCCTGATCGAACCGATTCCGGAAGTCGATCCGGAAAGCCCTCTGTATGACGGGAACAATTTCTGCTACGCCGGCAAGGAGCACATCGAATTCGCCCGTGAGGGAAGGCTCGTGGCGACATACGTCTGCAATTCCTTCGAGGATCCGGAAAAGAATGCAAGCTTCGTCCGGAAAAACCTCTTTCTTTACCGCCCCGTCGTGCGATCTCTGAAACACTGATCCTTCGCGACCCGGCGGCACGGAATCATATTGATTGACAAGAATTCGCAATTTTCCTATATTGACGGATATTTAACACAGCACGACAACAAGCCGAAGGAGGAACCCATGGACTTCAAGAAAATCGTCGATCAGGTAAAGGGTGCGGCCGAGGACCTGAAAGAAAAGGCCGAAGCCAAGATCAAGGAGGCCCGCGATACGCTGGACAAGGACCATGACAACATCCCCGACGCCCTGGAAGGCCTGACTGAAAAGGCCAAGACGCTGGCCGCGCAGGCGGAGGTGAAAGCCAAGGAACTGACCGCACAGGCCGAAGCGAAGGCCAAAGAGATGGCTGCGCAGGCGGAGATCAAAGCCAAGGAACTGGCCGGGCAGGCACAGGCCAAGATCAAGGAAGCCCGCGATACGCTGGACAAGAACCATGATTCCATCCCCGACGCCTTGGAAGGATTGACTGAAAAAGCGAAGACGTTGGCGGGTCAGGCACAGGAAAAAGCCAAGGAAGTGGCCGGACTGGCCAAGGATAAATTGGACCAGGCAACCGTCAAGCTGGGCGAGATGGCCGATCAGGCCAAGACGAAGCTGGACAAGGTCAAAGGCGAGGCTGAAAAGGCGGCAGATTCGGCGCGCGAGCGCGTGGGCATGTCCGACAAGGACACGAAGAAAGGTTAGCCCTTCGGACGGACGGGGACGGGAGCCCGTGAACAGGCTGGCTCCCCTCCGATTGCCCTCGACTGCGAAAAGGCCCGTTCCGCATTTCCCGCTTTCAACATCCGAATGGCTGATCCGTCCCCCGCGGCGACAGGCCGGATGGGTATCCATTTCCTGATTGGTTCCCGAATTTTCTTTGACATGGAAGATTCAACGATTCGAATTCACAATCCATCAATGATTTCCCGGTTAAGGCCGAACCCCCGACCCAAGCGGGCTTCCGGAGCTTCCCGAGAAATCAGCCCATTGAATGCCGCGCACCCCTTTCACAGTGTGCCGTCCAGTGGAAAGCATGTGAGAAAATCAGACGCGACCGACAGGAAAAATCTGAAGATCAGCGAAATCGAAAAAAAATATTTCCTGCTGTTCGAGGAATTGAGAAAGTCCGAGCAGGAGAAGGCGGTCATTCTCGACGCCATGACGGAACTCGTCCTGTTTCTCGATACCCAATTGAAGGTGATCTGGGCCAACAAGGCGATGCATGAGGCATTCCGCCTGAAACCCGGCGAGCTCAACGGCAAGCCCTGTTACCGGGCCCTCCACGGCCGAAGCCGACCTTGCAGCATCTGCCCGGCGGAGAAGACCCTCCGGACGGGGAAGCCCCACGACGTCGTCGACATCTCCTCTTACAAGAGGAACTGGGTCCTGCGCAGCTATCCCGTATGCGACGAGAAGGGGGCAATCAGCGGGGTTGTCGAAATCGTGACGGACATCACGGAACGCCGACGGGCGGAAGAGGCCATGCGATTGTCCGAGCAGAAATACCGTGAACTCTTTGAGAACGCCAACGACATCATCTTCATCCTCGATTTGAAGGGCCGGATCCTCTCATGCAACGCCGCAGCCTCCAGCACATACGGGTACGAGCCCGAACAGTTGCTCGGGCTCAGTCTGGCAAGGCTTCTCGACAGAAAATACCTTCCCGTTGTCCGGGATCTCTTCCGGAAGAAAGGCGGAGAGCTGGACGCGCCGAACCCCCTGGAATTCCTCACTTACACCAAAACGGGCGAGGCCGTGTGGGTGGAAGTGAACACCCGCGGTGTGAAAGAGAATGGAAAATTGGTCGCCATCCACGGCATCGCCCGGAACATCAACGAACGCAAGCGCATGGAGGAAGATCTGAAAAAGAGGGAACAGGAGCTGGAGGAAAAATCGAAGAACCTGGAGGAAGCGAACACCGCCCTCAAGGTCCTGCTCAAGCGGCGGGAGGA
>CAYWTL010000013.1:40127-42527 GCA_964460245.1 uncultured Syntrophaceae bacterium
ACCGAACTCGAGGAGAAAGTCATCTGCAATGTGAGGGAACTGATCCTCCCTCATATCGAGAATCTGAAAATCAGCCGGATCGACAGTCAGCAGCTCAACCAGTTGGAGATCCTCGAAAGGCACACGCGTGAGATCATCTCCCCCTTTCTGCGCACACTCTCTTCAAAATACCCCAATCTCACCCCCACGGAAATCAAGGTCATCAACTTCGTCCGGGAGGGGCGAACGACTAAAGAAATGGCGAAACTGCTGAGCGTTTCGGCCAGGACGGTCGAGACCCATCGAGATAACATTCGTAAAAAAATGCGCTTGAAAAACAGGAAGGCCAACCTAAGATCCCATCTCTTGTCGGTGTTGTAATACGTATTCGGCATGCGTTTACCATGCGTATATTTTCCGTATTGTGATTTCACGCGATGAATGGTTTATATTAAATTCGTTTTCCATGGTCCGGGGATGTCCCCCGCCAAAACAATCTTAAAAAAGAAAGGGGAGGCCTATGACGAAAGATGAAAAAATTGATGCAATCCGTCAACGTGCCAGGAAAAATTTCTCCCTCGGCTACAACTGCGCCGAGTGTGTGACCGAAGCCGTGTTCAGCCTCATCGACACGGGAATGCCCGTAGCGGTGAAGAAGTGTGCCACCGGATTCGGCGGCGGCGTCGGGCTCTTTGGAGACACCTGCGGGGCGCTGGCCGGGGCCGTCATGGCCGTGAGCGCCGTCCACGGACGGGAAGGGCTTCCCGAAGGGGCGGATCCAAAGGAGCAGGCCATGAAATCCAGGGCGCAGTTCTACGGCAAGCCCGGCGTCTACCGGATCTTCAACCAGGTCCCGAACCGGTTTAAGGCCAAGTACGGAAAGACTCTCTGCAGGGACCTGACAAGCGCGTGGCAGACGACCTGGCTGTGCAAGGACCATGCCCTGTATTGTCGGGAACTGATCACGGATGCCGCGGGCATCGCCGCAGAACTCATCCTATCCGACAAGGACGAACTGGCCGCGAAGCCATTCGGGGAAAACGTCGAAAACCTGAAGGATTGATTCCGAATACTTCGAATACACTGTTCTCGCAAGGAGGATGATTCATGAGCAAGAGGCTGGTTGTTGTCGGTGGCGGGGCCGCGGGGCCGTCGAGCGCCGCCGAGGCAAAGAGGCGCGACAAATCTCTCGAAGTGACGATGATCGAGCGGGGCGACTTCGTTTCCTATGCGGCCTGCCCGATGCCTTATTACATCGGTGATGTAATCAAGGAATCCAAGAGACTGGTCATCCGGACGCCGGAAGAGTTCGAGAAGACGGGCATCAACGCGCGAATCCGGACCAATGTCGAGGGCATCGACGCGCAGAAGGGGTTGGTTTACCTGACCGGCGGCGAGAGCATTCCCTACGACTGTCTCGTCATGGCCACGGGGGCCAAAGCCGTTCGCCTGGACATCCCGGGCCAGGACCTCGAAGGGGTCTTTGTCATGCGGAACCTCACCGATGCCCTGAACATCAAATCCTATCTGAATGCGGGCGGCTGCAAGAAGGCCGTTCTGATCGGAGCAGGCTACATCGGCATGGAGATGTGCGAGGCCCTACGCAACGTCGGCGTCGAGGTGAAGGTCATCGATATCCTGCCGCGGCCCGCATTCCGGTGGGATCCCGAGTTTACCAAGTTGGTCGTGGAGGAGCTCGGCAAGAACCAGGTGCAGTTCATGCCGGAAACGAAACCTCTTGCCATCGAGAAAGGGAAGGAATCCCGGCTGAAGGTTATCACGAGCAACGGCGATCTGGACGCCGACATGATTCTCATGGGTGTCGGTACGCGAGCCAACACCGATCTGGCGCGATCCATCGGTCTCGAAATCGGGAAAAGCGGGGCCATCAAAGTGGACTTCCACCAGAAGACATCCCGCGAGGGGATCTGGTCTGTGGGAGACTGTTGCGAGGTCTTCCACAAGGTCTCAGGCAAGTGGGTCAATTTCCCGCTGGGTGACGTCGCCAACAAGCAGGGCCGTGTGGCCGGCATGAATATCGGCGGCTCCACGGTTACGTTTCCCGGTATCGTCGGTGCCCAGGCCTTCAAGGTTTTCAACCTGGAGGTTGCAGCGACGGGCCTCACGGAGGAGGAGGCCGTAAAGTCCGGTTATGATCCGGTCGGTGTCCTGATCTGGGGTGTACCCGTGGCACGGCCCATGGTCCAGGGCCACAAGCTGGGCATCAAGCTCGTTGGCGACAAGAAGACCCGAAAGCTCCTTGGCGGGCAGTTAATCGGCGAAAAAGGGGCTGTCCAGCGCGCCTTCGCCCTTTCCGTCGCTCTCTGGTCGGGGCTGACCGTCGACGAGCTCGGCTATGTGGATCTTCCCTATGCGCCGCCCTTCGGGGGCGCCTGGGACGCCATCCACATTGCGGCCCAG
>CAYWTL010000014.1:0-41969 GCA_964460245.1 uncultured Syntrophaceae bacterium
GGGTGGGTCAATATTGGATGCCGATAGTGGGTCAATTTTCAATGCCGATTGACACTCCTAACGGTGTAGTGGCTGTATTCAGCAATGTTGGTCTGAAACAAGCCAAACAATTCGGCTCACCTCTCGAACTTTTATGTCTTTCCTGTTTCTTTCACATTCTGAGAAGAGGCAACCGCATCAGATCGGCTATTCTTGATGGTAAGTATTACTTGATGGTAAGACCTTGGCGTGCACCTTGTGAAACCACCGCCATTTACACTGAAAATGATGGGACATACTATCTGGAAGGATGCAAAGATGTTGGCTCGTTTTGGAGGAGCAGAAAGGAAACACCGAGGACGATACCACCATACATATCTTGCGGGGCGCTTGATTCAAATGCGGGCTGCTGGGGGGAGGATTGTCCGTGCGGTGCGTACTTCGAGGACGATATTGAAGAGTTATCATTGATGTGATCTCCAACCAAACAAGAAGTGCCTCAAGGTCTGCACGCTGTCGAAGGACGGCATTACACAATACCAGAAGATCATCACAGCTCCGACCGAAACCATACGCCTGACGGGCAAGATTGATGCGTTCATCGAGGAACATGATGGTTGGCCGGGGGGATTTCAAACAACAGAATAATAATAGTAGATGAAAGCCACTGCCCGGCCGATTCGGTGAGCTAATGCGGGTGTTGCATTTCTCCGATACTCACAATAACCGACGCGCAACCGACGCGGTAATAGAGGTTGCTGGTCACTATCCAGATGCTCACATTGCTATCACAGGTGACATCTGCACTTACAGCGACAAAGTAGCCGATTCACGATTAGACCGATTGCCAAATCCGCGTGTATGGATAGCACCGGGAGAGCACGATATGCCGGTTAGCGAGTGTTTCGGTCAACTCCAGTCGGTCTGCTGGCGCACCCCAATTGTTGAAGTAGTGGAAGATGTGCTCGTGGTGTGTGTTACCACCATGAACAATGGCTTCGTCATAGACGATATATCCGATGTCCCCACGCCATCGATCAGCACTCAATTGCTTGCATCCTTGTTCCTCTGTCATCATAGGCCTTGCGATGAAGAGATCTACAAGCTCATCAATTGGTTCTCACCCCAATCGAAGAGAACTCCCATAATACTTTGTCATGGGCACGACCACGGGGATCCGGGTCTGTATGCGAAACATTATCTCAAGGTATTAAATGGCGTTTCGTTGCATGTGTCGCACGTGTATTCTGCAAACACCAGTAATAGTAAGCAAAAGATTGGCACTGGCAACCTGATAGAGGTAGCAGCCAATTCAATGATTTTCGTTCAGCCCGTCGACATCAATTCTGTTGGGACGTGAAAAGCTGATACTACACGATCATCCAAACAGCTCTGCGCTTATTGAATCCCATATTTCATCAAAATCGGTTTCGTCCATGAAGCCGTAGGAAGCCCAGAGGCCCCCCGGGTCATCTCTCTTTGAAGTACCCCCACCCCCTCTGCGGTTTCCCGGCCGGAAAAAGGGGACCCAGACGGACATATGGAGGACGGAAGCAAGGAATTTGGTGACGTAAAGGGAGGGGCAGAGGGTTGGTGTTCTATCGGTTGAGATACTCACAGATAGAGCCATGGAGGGAGGGTAAATCACGCCAAAGTGGGGACAGGATGGGGACAAATTGGTTATACAAATGATAAGGGGCTAACCTGAGATCTGCTAACCCCTTTATTTTACTGGTGGGCCGTGTGAGGATTGAACTCACGACCAACGGATTAAAAGTCCGCTGCTCTACCGCTGAGCTAACGGCCCGTGAAATGCCCTGTTCGAAAGGCCTGCCCTCTTAAAACAAGTCCCTCCGCTTGTCAAGGGGGAAAGCAATCATTCGCTGAACGGGCTTTTCAGGATGACGGTATTTTCCCTTCCCGCTCCCACGGAGACGAGTGTCAGCGGGACGCCGGCCAGTGTTTCGATTCTTTCCACGTATCGCCTCGCATTTTTCGGGAGATCTCCGATCTGCTTGGCGTGTTGGATATCTTCCGTCCATCCTTCCAGTTCCTGATAAACGGGCCGACATTCCGAAAGCACGCGGAGATTGGCGGGAACGGCTTCGGTAAATTCCTCGCCCGAGGGGCTTCTATACCCGACACAGATTTTCAATTTTTCAATCCCGGTCAGGACGTCCAGCTTCGTGATGGCAATGCCCGTGATGCCGGAAACGCGGATGGACTGCTTGATGAGGACCATGTCGAGCCAGCCGCAACGCCGCTTCCGTCCCGTGGTCGCCCCGAATTCCTGGCCGACCCGCTGAATGCGGTCGCCGATCTCGCAGGTCAGCTCTGTGACGAAGGGGCCCTGTCCCACCCGCGTCGTGTAGGCCTTACAGATCCCGACCACGGCGCCGATCGCGAGCGGTCCGATGCCGGTCCCGCAACTGGCGTTGCCGGCCACGGTATTGGAAGAGGTCACGTAGGGGAATGTTCCGTGGTCGATATCCAGGTGGCAGCCCTGGGCGCCCTCGAAAAGGATCTTCTTGCCCTTCCGCATTTCCCTTTCAATTACCAGCGAGGTATTGGTTACATAGGGTTTGAGCTTTTCGGCATAGGCTCGGTATTCATCGTAGACCTCACGCTCATCCAGCGGGGCCTCCCCAAAGAGTTTCGTGAGATAGAAGTTTTTCTCCTCCAGATTGGACTTCAATTTTTCGCGAAAGATCTCGTCGTCCAGGAGATCGCAGAAACGGATGCCGGTCCGGGCGACTTTGTCTTCGTACGCTGGACCGATGCCCCGGCCGGTCGTGCCGATTTTTTTCCCCGTCTTGTGGGTTTCGCGTGCGATATCCAGCCTGCGGTGATAAGGCATGATCAGGTGGGCAATCTCGCTGACCAGAAGCTTCGTGTCGGCGGGAAAAAGCGAACGGTCGCGCAGATCGTCGATCTCCTGCACCATCACCGCCGGATCGACGACAACGCCGTTGCCGATGATGCAGATTTTATGGTCATGAAGAATGCCCGAGGGAATGACATGGAGAATGGTCTGCACCCCTTTGACGACGAGGGTATGACCCGCGTTGTTCCCTCCCTGAAACCGGGCGATTACGTCCGCGTCTTCCGCGTACAGATCGACAACCTTACCCTTGCCTTCATCACCCCACTGGGATCCGATTACCACGACATTTGCCATGCTCCCCACTCCCTTGTATCGCTCTCGGAAACTCGCTACATTTCAAGCTGAATGACGGAAATGACATGAGGCAGCTTGCGCAGCTTGTCCAATACCGCTTCCGGCACGACGCTGTCCGTGCTCAGGACCACGAGGGCCTGATTGTCGACCTGATCGCGGCTCAGGTGGAGTCTGGCGATATTGACATTGTTCTGTCCCAGCGTCGTTCCGATGTTGCCGATGACCCCGGGACGGTCGTAATTCGAAAGAACCAGCATGTAGCCTTCGGGAACCACGTCGAGCGTGAACTTGTCGAACCGGACGATCCGGGGATCCCGCCGTCCAAATAATGCGCCCGCGGCATTGAACGTGCCTTTCGACGTTTTAAGGTTCAGCGCGATCATGCTGGTGTAGTCTCCGACTTCGCTGCTTTTCGATTCGACAACCTTGATGCCCCGCTCCTTGGCCACCACCGGGGCGTTGATGTAGTTGATCGTGTCCTTCAGGACCGGCGTCAAAAGTCCCTTCAGAAGGGAAATGGTCAGGGGGGCGACGTCGTAGTTGAGAATTTTGCCGCTGTATTCGATCAGAACTTCCTGAATGCCGCCGGTGACCACCTGTGCCTGGAATTTGCCGAGCATCTCCGCCAGGTCCAGGTAGGGCTGGATCACCTGCAGCAGTTCGGCGCTGACGGAGGGGAAGTTCACGGCATTGCGGATTTCCCCCTTGATCAGGTAGTCGGCGATCTGTTCGGCAATGGCGATGGCGACATTGATCTGCGCCTCGTCGGTGGAGGCGCCCAGGTGCGGCGTGCAGATGACATTCGGCAGGCCGATCAGGTCCGCGTTCTTCGTGGGTTCCTCTTCAAAGACGTCCAGCGCGGCGCCGGCAACCTTGCCCGCGACAAGGGCCTCGTAGAGGTCCTTTTCGTTGACGATTCCGCCACGGGCGCAGTTGATGATGTAGACTCCCTTTTTCATTTTGGCGAAGGCGTCCTTGTTGATGATGCCCCGGGTCTCCTTGGTCATGGGTGTGTGGACGGTAATGAAGTCGGAGTTATTCAGCAGATCATCCAGGCTGACGAGGCCGATTCCGATCTTCTGGGCCGCCTCCGGCGAAATGAACGGGTCGTAGGCAATGACGTTCATCTTCAGTCCCTGGGCGCGGTCGGCGACGATGGTTCCCACGCGGCCGATTCCGATGATACCGAGCGTCTTGTTGAAGATCTCGTTGCCCATGAATTTGTTCTTCTCCCATTTGCCCGCCTTCATGGAGGCCGTTGCCTGCGGGATTTTCCGGGACAGGGAGAGCATCATGGAGATGGCATGCTCGCCCGTGGTGATCGTATTGCCGCCGGGGGTGTTCATGACGACGATCCCCCGCTTGCTCGCGGCGGTGATGTCCACGTTGTCCAATCCGGCGCCGGCCCGTCCGATGATCTTCAGATTTTCGGCACTGTCGATGATTGCCTGTGTCACCTTGGTGGCGCTGCGGATCACCAGGCCGTCATACTCCTTGATGACGCCTTTCAGTTCGTCCGGGGTGAGATTCGTCATGACGTCCACTTCGATCCCCGGCGTGTTTGTCAACACCTCGATCCCCTCGGCGGACAGGGAGTCGCTGATCAGTACCTTTTTCATGCAATGGATCTCCTTCGCTAATTTTCTTTTTTACAGTTCGGCTGCCTTCTGGAGGTATGCCTTTTCCAGCTCGGTGAGCGCGGCCTCGATGTCTGTCGGCTCGATCGTCGGGCCGCACCAGAAACGGAACCCGGGAGGGGCATCCTTGTAGGAATTGATGTCATGGGCCGTGTTGTTCTTGTCCAGTACGGCCGCGACGGATTTCAGGAATTTGGCCCGCTCTTCCTTGGGCATGGCTTTTACCTTTTCGCTGATGACGGTCAGGCAGACCGATGTATTCGAGCGGATTTCCCTGGACGCCGCGAGAAAGTCGATCCAGTCCGTTTTTGCTACCCAATCCTCGATGATTTTCAGGTTGGCGCGGCTTCTGTCGAACAGTCCCGCAAGACCGATTTTTCCGGCCCATTGAAGCGCATCGAGATAGTCCTCCACGCAGAGCATCGAAGGAGTGTTGATGGTTTCCCCCGCAAAGATGGCGCGGTTGACGGCACTGCCTTTTTTCATGCGGAAGATCTTGGGGAGCGGCCAGGGCGGATCGTAGGATTCCAGACGTTCGATCGCCCTGGGGCTCAGGACCAGTATCCCGTGGGCCGCTTCGCCGCCCAGGCATTTCTGCCACGAGAAGGTCAGCACGTCCGCCTTGGCCCAGTCGATCGGCATGGCAAAGGCCGCGCTGGTTGCGTCGCAGAGGGACAGGCCGGCCCGGTCGGCGGGAATCCAGTTCCAGTCGGGGATTTTCACGCCGCTCGTGGTGCCGTTCGCCACGAAGACGACGTCGCTGTTCCAGTCCACCGCCTTCAGATCGGGAATTTTCCCGTAGTCGGCCTTCAGCACAACCGGGTTGAGTTTGAGCTGCTTTGCCACATCCGTTGCCCATCCGTCGGAGAAACTCTCCCAGACCAGGACGGTGACCGGTTTCGCCCCCAGGAAGGTCCACATGGCCGCTTCGAAAGCGCCGGTGTCCGATCCGGGGAAGATGCCCGTTAGGAATTCTTCTGGAATCTCGAGTATTTTTTTTGTTTCAGCGATGGCTCGGGCCAGCTTTTCCTTTCCCAGCGCCGAGCGGTGCGACCGGCCGACAGCGGCGTCTTTCAGGACATCAAGGCGCCATTCGGGCCTCTTGCTGCAGGGGCCGGAACTGAAATTCGGATTGTGCATGGGGTTTCCTTTCCATCTTTTTTCAAACCTTTTTTCTATAACAATATTGGAATGCTTTCACAAGACATTTTCTTGTTTCATATTGACGGACTTTCAAAATAGTCATATGTAAATTCACCGACAGCGCCGCATGGAGCACGATGTTGAAAAAGACGAAAACCATGTTTTTCTGCCAGAACTGCGGCCATCAATCCTCGAAATGGCTGGGCAAATGCCCCTCCTGCCAGCAGTGGCATCAATTTGTGGAAGAGGAAATCCGCACCGTCGATCCCGCGCCGCGGGCCGGGCTGCAATTGAGCGAACTGCCGCAGTCCATCGATGCCATCTCGGCGGATGAGAAAGACCGCACGACGACGGGCATTGCCGAATTGGACCGGGTGCTCGGGGGGGGGATTGTCGGAGGTTCTGCCGTCCTGGTGGGCGGCGATCCGGGCATCGGGAAGTCCACCCTGCTCCTGCAGATGCTGCATCGGCTTGCAGAGCGGGGAGCGAAAGTCCTCTACGTTTCCGGGGAGGAATCGGCAAAGCAGATCAAACTTCGAGGGAAACGGATCGGCGCCTCGTCGCCCAACCTGTTGATTCTTGTGGAGATTGATCTAGAAAGCATAGCTCGCCACGTGGAAAGCCTCGCACCGCAGGCCGTTGTCGTCGATTCCATCCAGACCGTATTTTCCCCCACACTTTCCTCCGCTCCGGGCAGCGTCGGCCAGGTGCGGGAGGCATCGGAGCGGCTGATTCTCCTGTCCAAAAAGACGGGCATTCCCGTTTTCCTGGTGGGGCATGTCACCAAGGACGGGTCCATTGCCGGTCCGAAGGTCCTGGAACACATGGTGGATACGGTCCTTTACTTCGAGGGGGATTCGGGGCATGCCTACCGGATCATTCGCGGCATAAAAAACCGTTTCGGTCCGACCAATGAGATCGGCGTCTTTGAGATGCGGGACGACGGGCTTCAAGAGGTTTCAAATCCGTCCGCATTTTTCCTGTCCGAAAGGCCGAAGGGGGCGGCCGGTTCCGTGGTGGTCCCGAGCATGGAAGGCACGAGGCCCATTCTCATCGAGATTCAGTCTTTGGCCAGTCCGACCAATTTCGGAATGCCGAGGCGGACGGCCATCGGCGTCGATCACAACCGGGTTTCCCTGCTGGTAGCCGTTCTGGACAAGATATGCGGCCTGCATCTCAGCAATCACGACATTTTCATCAATGTCGCGGGCGGAGTCAGGGTAGACGAGCCGGCGATCGACCTGGGAATCGTCTCTTCCATGGCCTCCAGTTTTCTTGATCGTCCGGTCGATGCGAAAACGGTCGTTTTCGGCGAAGTGGGACTGACCGGCGAGGTCAGGGGCATTTCCCAAATGGATGTTCGAGTCCGGGAGGCAGCCAGAATGGGCTTTACCCGCTGCATTCTTCCCAGGACCCGGGCACGGGAGATGCCGGTTGGGTCCAACGTGGAACTTCTGAAGATCGGCAGCTTGAAGGAACTTCTGGAGAATCTTTTTTAGTTTCTGAGGCCGGGCGTTCCGCTCGGATTTCGTGGAAGCACCGTAAATGTTGAAGAATGTGCTGAAGAATCCTCATTCTGTAACGGGCATGAACCGGAGCGGTCGGTAAAGAGACGGCTCTGTAAAGTGTTGACCGACCGGCTGGAAAAAGGCGCTTTGCGGAGCGGCCGAGGAAGAAGCAGCGGCCGGAGTCCGAGAAAGATAGAAAAGAGCCGGAAATCGGAAGGACAGATCCAGCGCTCACGCATCGATGAGGACGATGAAGGGGCGTTGATTCGGGAACGGAAGGATGAGGGACGCAAAGGAACCGAGAAATCGCAAATATCGAGCGGTGAGCGGGATGAACGCCGATGAGCACGTCCGCACGGTCCGGGAAATTTTTGCGACGATCACGGACCGGTATGATTTCCTGAATCATTTCCTCAGCCTTCGAAGGGACGTGGCCTGGCGGCGATCCGCCGCTCGGCGCATGCATTTCCCGAGGACAAGACGTCTGCTCGATGTGGCTACCGGAACAGGGGATCTCGCCATCGAGGCCATTCGGCAGCATCCGGAAATCGCGGTAACGGGGATCGATATCGTTCCGCAGATGATGGCAGTCGGACGCCGGAAGATTGACAAGAGCCCTTACTCCGGGAAGATCCGGTTCATGCAGGGCGACGCCCTGCATCTGCCATTTCCCGAAGGCGCCTTCGATGTTTCGGTGATTGCCTTCGGGATCCGGAATATTCCAGACCGCATTCGGGCGCTGCGGGAGATGATGCGCGTCGTCGTGCCCGGAGGCCAGGTCATCGTCCTGGAAATGCATTTTCCGAAGAACCGCCTGTTCCGGCGGTTCTTCGATCTCTACCTGAACCGCATCCTGCCCATCATGGCCGGCGCCTTTTCCGGGAATCCGGCCGCCTATCGCTATCTCGCCGATTCGATCATGCATTTTCCCTCACCGCGCAGGTTTGCGGCCTTGATGGAGGAAGCCGGGCTGGAGGCGGTTACGCGTTACCCCCTGACCTTGGGCATCACTTGCCTGTTCCTGGGGACGAAACCGAAGAGGGTTTGCCTCGACAAGTAAAATATTTTATGTTCTCATAATGTTAGAGATATCCGAAGATTTTCGGAGGAACGCTATTGCATTTTTGGGGATAATCCGTTAGAGGACACGCGAATATTTTTCAGTCCTGCCCGGCCCTAAAACAAACTTGCTTGCCGGGGGGGATGGACAGGGAGGCCACGGTCGATGCGATTCATTCCCAGGGAAGAAAAATTCTATGACCTCTTTGAAGAGCTGGCGGACAAGATCGTGGAAGGAGCCAAGCTTTTTCTGGACATGCTTCTTCACTACGATACCTTCGAGATGAGACTGACCAAGCTCAAGGAGATCGAGCATGAGGCCGATATCATCACCCACCGCACCTACGAGAAGATGCACACCACGTTCCTGACGCCAATCGACCGCGAAGACATCTACGCCCTGGTCAACAAGATGGACAGCATCCTGGATATGACGGAGGCCTCCGCTATCCGAATGTCCTTGTACAAGATCAAGGCCCCGAAGGAGGAACTCATTCAGCAGGCCAGGCTTTTGAACGAGGCCACGGCCAAGGTAAAGATGATCGTAAGCGGCCTGCGGGACATGAAAAACGCAAAGACGATCCTGGATGACTGCGTGGAGATCAATACCCTGGAAAACGCCGGCGACCAGATTCTGCGATCGACGATGGCCAAGCTGTTTGAGTATGAAAAGGACCCCTTCGAACTGATCAAGTGGAAGGAAATCTTCGAGCGCTTCGAGGAGGCGATGGATGTCTGTGAGGATGTTTCCAACATTGTAGAAGGCATCGTCCTGAAAAATGGTTGATTCTTTCGCGTTTGTCGTCTTCCTGGTCCTGGTGGCCCTGGGTTTTGATTTTCTGAACGGTTTTCACGACTCGGCCAACGCCATTTCGACGGTCGTTTCGACACGTGTCCTGTCGCCCCGGCGCGCTGTCCTGTGGGCCGCCTTTTTCGAGTTTTCCGCCGTTTTTTTTGTGGGAGTGCAGGTCGCAAATACGGTCGGCACCGGCATTGTTCGCCCGGACGTTGTCGACAATGTGCTGATCCTTGCCGCCCTGGGCGGGGCCATCATCTGGAATATCATCACGTGGTATTTCGGCCTTCCCAGCAGCTCTTCGCACGCCCTGATCGGCGGCCTGATCGGCGCCGGCATCGTCAAAGGCGGAACCGGCGTCCTGGTCTGGAGCGGGATCACCAAGACGACTCTGTTCATTGTCCTGTCTCCCGCCATCGGTCTTGCCCTGGGGCTGGCGCTGATGGTGCTCGTCCTGAATCTGAGCCGCCATTCCAACGTTGCCAGGTCTCAAAAATTATTCCGGAAACTGCAGCTGCTTTCCTGTGCCGTGTACAGCATGGGACACGGGACGAACGACGCCCAGAAAACCATGGGCATCATCGCCGTGATCCTCTACAGCAAAGGGTATCTGGGGCCTCATTTTTACATTCCGGCATGGGTCATCATCTCCTGTTACACGGTCATCGCTCTGGGCATCATGTCCGGCGGCTGGCGCATTGTGAAGACCATGGGAACCAAGATCACGAAGCTGCAGCCCATGGGAGGATTCTGCGCGGAGACGGCGGCGGCCATCGCGATTATCGGGGCATCCCTCGGAGGTGTCCCGGTCAGCACCACGCATACCATTACCGGCGCGGTCGTAGGGGTCGGCGCTACGAAGCGATGGACCGCCGTTCGCTGGGGAGTCGCAGGCAATATCGTCTGGGCCTGGGTCCTCACCATTCCCGCGGCGGCGCTGATGTCCGCATTGATCTATATTGTCTGTGCGGCAATTCTATACTGATTGATGGGAGGGGGATATGCTGGAAAAAATCAAATGGCTCGGGCACTCAAGCGTCCGGATCGATATGGAGAAGATCATCTACATCGACCCCTGGAAGATCAAAGGCGGCCCCAAGGCCGACCTGATCCTCATCAGCCACAGCCATGGCGACCACCTGTCGCCGGCCGATGTCCAAAAAATCCGGAAGGCGGACACGGTCATCATCGCGGCGGGCGATGCCGCTGAAAAGCTGAGCGGCGATGTGCGGGCCCTGAAGCCGGGCGACCAGACGATGGTTCCGGGTGTGACCGTTCAGGCCGTTCCGGCCTACAACATCAACAAGTCTTTTCATCCGAAGGCCAACGAATGGATCGGCTTCCTCATCACGGTCGGGAACAAAACCATCTATTACGGCGGGGATACCGACCTGATTCCGGAAATGAAAGACATTCGGGCGGATATCCTGATCCTGCCGGTCGGCGGCACCTACACGATGACCGCGAAGGAGGCGGCGGAGGCTGCAAACCTGATCCGGCCGGAAGCCGCCATTCCGATCCACTACGGCGATATCGTCGGCACGGCGGCCGATGCCGCGCAATTCAAGAAGCTCTGCAAGTCGCCGGTGGAAATCAAGACAGCCGTCCCCGGTTAGGCGACCGACATCCTCATCGCGAAGCTTTTCTTTTTGTCTCCATTCCGTTTGCTTAAAAAACTTGACAAGACATGTTTGGTATGCAAAATATAGGCACGCCAAGCACACGAAAGGGCACAATGATGGTTCAAGATGATCGCCTGATTTTTCTCGTTTTCTCGGCTCAGCAGAAGCTGAAGGCGTACCTGAACGCCGCACTGTCGGCGTCCGGCGTCCGTGTTACGGTCGCGCAGGCGGGGATCCTGTTTTTGCTGAAGCAGCGGGATGGCCGCAGCATGACGGAACTGAGCCAGATCCTCGAGATTGACAACTCGACCATGACGGGGCTCACGGACCGTCTGGAAAAGGCCGACTTTGTCAGGCGGCATGCCAGTCCCAGCGACCGACGCGCCTCGCAGATTCACATCACGCCGGAGGGGCTTCAGGAAGTGGAAGGCGCCAAACGCGTGATCCGCCGGGTCAACGAAGAGATTAAAGAGGGATTTACCGGCGAGGACGTGGAGTCGTTCAAACGAGTTCTCAACAGTTTCTTTTCCAAATTCAACAGGGTCGCAAATTCGAAAGGGCAGGCGCCGAACCCCGTTGCGTTGCCGGCGTCGGGAAACGACCACCGGGGTCGCGGGGCCGGCCGGGAGACGGGTTGAACATGGCGACACGGATCGATTCGGGACTGTCGGCCTTGCAGGAGGAGATCGGCCGTTTTGCGGAAGCGGAGGCGCTGCCGCGGCTGCGGTCCGCCGGCGAATTTCCCCTTGCGCTTTGGCGCAAGATGGGCGAGGCCGGGCTCCTCGGCCTGGGACTTCCCGTCGCTTACGGCGGGACCGGCGGCGGCTGGCTGTCCATCCAGGCGGCCACCGAGGCCTTTGTCCGCCGGGGCCAAAATCTGGGAATGGCTCTTTCCTGGCTGATTCACCTGATGGTCTCCCGTTTTGCCCTGCTGGGGTTCGGCACGAGCCGTCAGATCGAACAGTGGATGCCGCGGCTCGCCGCGGGGGAAACGACCCTGTCGCTGGCGATTTCGGAGCGCGGGGCCGGTGCACACCCCAGGCACATGACAACCCGGGCCGTCCGCGTCTCCGGTGAATGGGTTCTGACCGGGGAAAAAACCTTTCTCACGAACGGGCCGCTGGCCGGCCTCTTCATTGTGCTTGCCGTCACGGCGACGGCAGGCGAAAAAAAGCAACTAACCGCCTTTCTGGTCCACCGTGATGCCGCCGGATTTTCCCTGACCGATCCGATCCCCCTCGACTTTCTCAAACCTTCTCCCCATTGCGGACTCAGGCTGGACCATTGCGCGGTGCCCTTCGAGCAAATCCTGGGCGAGCCGGGTTCGGCCTTCGAAAAAATATCGAAGCCTTTCCGGGAGTTGGAAGATGCGATGCTCATGGGGCCTGTGGCGGGGGCCATGGCGGCCCAGATCGCTTTCCTTTCGATGCAGTTTGCTGGACGGAAGATCCGGGCGACGGAAGCGCTGACCGCCACGTTGGGAGAATTGCAGGCCCGGCTCGACGCGCTGAGAATTATTGCCTATGAAGCGGCCGCCATGCTCGACAGCGGACACAGCCATCCCGAATTTACGTCCCTCCTGCTCTCGTTCCGGTTTCTGACCAGGCATTTTCAGTCCGTTCTGGCCGGGTTTCTCGAGCAGGCGGGGATTCCGGACGATCCGTCGTTCGCGGCGCTGACAAAGGACCTGGAAATGACCGTCGGCGTGGCGGAAAACGTCGCGTTCATCAAGCAGAGAAGAATCGGAGAAGCGCTTCTTCGGAAAGGATAGCGTTCATGCAGACCTGTCACGACGAAAAATTTTCCTCCCCCGAAAAGATCCGCCGGGGGTTCCAGGAGCAGGGTTTCATTGCCAGCCGCCAGATCGTGACCACCGCCTATCTGGCCTACCACCTGGGCAAGCCGCTGCTCGTGGAGGGGCCGGCCGGCGTCGGAAAAACGGAGTTGGCGAAGACCACGGCGGCGTATCTCGATCTGCCCCTGATCCGGCTTCAGTGCTACGAGGGGCTGGACGAATCGAAGGCGCTGTACGAGTGGAAATACGGCAAGCAACTGCTCTACACGCAGCTTCTCAAGGACAAGCTGGACAGCATCATCAACCGGGAAAACGGCTTTGCCGAGTCGATCGACAAACTGCACCGCTATGATGACATCTTCTTTTCCCGCCATTTTCTGGAGCCCCGGCCGCTCCTGAAGGCCCTGCAGCAGGAGGGAGGCGCCGTTCTCCTGGTGGATGAGATCGACAAGTCCGACGATGAGTTCGAGGCATTTCTGCTGGAGATCCTCTCCGATTTTCAGGTGTCTATCCCTGAAATCGGCACCGTCCGGGCCGTTACGAAGCCCGTTGTCTTCCTGACCAGCAACAACACCCGGGAGCTCAGCGAGGCCCTCAAGCGGCGCTGCCTGCACCTCTTCATCCCCTTTCCCGAACCGGCCCTGGAGAGAAGCATCATCCGCGTCCGGGTGCCCGGCATCTCGGAAAGGCTCGGCAATCAGCTCGTGGCCTTCGTGCAGTCGGTGCGGCAACTGGAAATCCGCAAGGTTCCCTCCATCAGCGAGACCATCGACTGGGCGCGGGTCCTCCTGGTCCTTCACGCGGAGGAGCTGAACCCCGATCTGGTGCGGGACACCCTGAACATCTTTCTCAAGTTCGAAGAGGACATCGCCGTGGTCAGGGAGCGGCTGCCGCAGTTGACGTCCGGCGCCGTGCGGGCGGCGGGGGGTTGAGCGTGGACCGGATCCTGAGCGAATTCATCGTCTCGCTCCGACACGCGGGCGTCCGCATTTCCGTATCTGAGACCCTGGACGCCCTGCAGTCCGTCCATCTGGTCGGCTACGGGGACCGGGACACGCTGCGGGATTCCCTTCTGGCCGCACTCCCCAAATCGGCGCGGGAGAAGGAGATCTTCAGCCGGTGCTTCGATCTCTTCTTTTCCTTCGATCATTTTTCCGGCGCCGACTCTATCGCGGATACGGGCTTGACGGCAGGCCGGCCTGCGGCCGACTCCCCGCTTCAGCAGGCGCTTCTTGCCGGCGACCAGGCGGCGCTGGTGATGGCCATGCAGAATGCGGCCCGGGACGCCGGTCTTTCGGACATTCAATTCTTCACGCAGCGGAGCGCATACGCCCTGCGGATCCTCGACCGCATGGGACTGCCCGCGCTGGATGCCCGGCTTCAGGCCATGCAGGCCTCCGGGGCGCCCGGATCGGCGCAGCAGGCGGCGGCCCTGGAAAAGGCGAGGACCTTTCTGGTGGAGAATGTCCGCCGGTACGTGGAGCAGCAACTGGCGCTGAATACCCCCACGGCGACGGAGAACCTGCTCAAGTCCTACCTGCGCCACGCCAAGCTGTCCATGCTGGAGCAGCAGCACTTTCAGGACATGCACCTCATCATCCAGGGCATGGTCAAGCGGCTGAACGACCTGCACTCGCGGCGGCGCAAGGCATCCCGGCGGGGACAGTTGGACTTCAAGAAAACCCTGCGCAGGAACATCACCTACCAGGGATTCCTCTTCGACCCGAAATGGAAGCGGCGGAAGATCGATCGGCCCGACCTGGTCGTCCTGTGCGACATCAGCCGTTCGGTCATGCGGACGGTCCGGTTCCTGCTGCTGTTCCTCTACGGGCTGAACAAGGCGATCATCCGGATCAGAACGTTTGCCTTCTGCTCTGATCTCATTGAAATCACACCCATTTTCGATGAATACCCCGTCGAGGTGGCCGTCGAGAAGATCCGTCTCGGGGCGGATCTGCCGATTCTCATGGGCCGCACCGACTACGACCAGTCCTTCCGGGATTTCAAGGCGAATCATCTGGACAGCGTCACGCGGAAGACCACCGTCATCATTCTCGGAGATGCGCGAAACAATTACGCGGAGGCCCAGACGGGCATTCTCAAGGCCATGTACGAGCGGAGCAAGCGGCTGATCTGGCTGAATCCGGAGACGCCTTCCTTCTGGGGGACCGGGGATTCGGAGATGAAGAAATACGCACCGTTCTGCAGCGTGGTCAAGGAATGCAACACGCTTCACCATCTGGAAGGGGTCGTCACCTCGCTTGTCCACCACCGCCACTAAAAGGGAGGCCTTATGGACCGAAGACCGTCAAGCGGAGATGCAATCAGAAAGGGCCGGGACCGGGTCTGCGGGGACTGCCTCTACTACCGCCGGGAAGCCGGCGATCCCGCGGAGCACTGCTTTCGCTTTGCCCGCTTCGTGGACCACGCCCTCAATGCGGCATCCCGGGACTGCGAATACTGGATACCGCGTCCCGACCTTCCGCAGGCATCCGCCTGAAAAAATTCGTTTCAAAAACTTGACACGGCAGAATTGATGTTTATTTTATGGCGGAATTCGTCAGGAAAATCTCGAAGTCGTCTATTGCAAATCGAAACATAATTGCGAAAGGAGAGGTTAAGGCATGAAAATCAGACCGTTACAGGACAGAGTGATTGTAAAGCGCGTGGAGGAGGAGGAAAAGACCAAGGGGGGCATCATCATCCCCGATACCGCCAAGGAAAAGCCCATGGAAGGCCTCGTGATCGCCGTTGGCAAGGGAAAGACCACGGAAGACGGCAACCTGGTTAAGCCGGATGTGAAAGCCGGTGACCGCATCCTTTTCAGCAAATACGCAGGTACGGAAGTCAAGATTGACGGTGTTGAGCACCTGATCATGCGAGAAGAAGACATTCTGGGTGTCATCGAAAAATAAGCGATTGATCAAATCATTAAGGAGGATTGAATAGATGGGAGCAAAGATACTTCAGTACGATGAAGAAGCGAGGAAATCGATTCTCAAGGGTGTAAACACCCTGGCCGATGCCGTGAAGGTGACCCTGGGTCCCAAAGGCAGGAACGTGATCCTGGACAAATCCTTCGGCGCCCCGACGGTTACCAAGGACGGCGTAACGGTTGCCAAGGAGATCGAACTGGAGGACAAGTTCGAAAACATGGGCGCCCAGATGGTGAAGGAAGTGGCCAGCCGGACCAGCGACGTGGCCGGAGACGGAACCACCACCGCCACGATCCTGGCCCAGGCGATTTACCGCGAAGGCGCCAAGACCGTAGCCGCCGGCAGCAATCCCATGGACGTCAAGCGCGGCATCGACAAGGCTGTGGAAGTCGTCGTCGCCGAACTGAAAAAGCTGAGCAAGCCGACGAAAGACCAGAAGGAGATCGCCCAGGTGGGGACCATTTCGGCAAACAACGACGACGCGATCGGCGGCATCATTGCCGAGGCGATGGGCAAGGTCGGCAAGGAAGGCGTCATCACCGTGGAAGAAGCCAAGGGGATGGAGACCGAACTGGAGATCGTGGAAGGGATGCAGTTCGACCGCGGATACCTTTCCCCCTATTTTGTGACCAACGCCGAAAAGATGGAAGTCAACCTGGAAGACGCCTTCATCCTCATCAATGAGAAGAAGATCAGCAACATGAAAGATCTTCTCCCCATCCTTGAACAGATTGCGAAAATGGGCAAGCCCCTCCTGATCATCGCGGAAGATGTGGAGGGAGAGGCGCTGGCAACCCTGGTCGTCAACAAGCTGCGCGGAACCCTCCATGTGGCGGCCGTGAAAGCCCCCGGATTCGGCGACCGCAGAAAGGCCATGCTGGAGGACATCGCCATTCTCACGGGCGGAAAGATGATCTCCGAGGACATGGGATACAAACTGGAAAATACCCGCATGGAGGACCTGGGACGCGCCAAGCGGATCACCATCGACAAGGACAATACCACCATCATCGACGGCGCCGGGAAGCGGGCCGACCTGGAGGGCCGCGTCAAACAGATCCGGGCCCAGGTCGAGGAGACGACATCCGACTACGACCGTGAGAAGCTCCAGGAGAGGCTGGCAAAGCTGGTCGGCGGTGTCGCCGTGATCAAGGTGGGCGCCGCAACCGAGACGGAGATGAAGGAGAAGAAGGCCCGTGTGGAAGACGCTCTCAACGCGACCCGCGCGGCCGTGGAAGAAGGCATCGTTCCCGGCGGCGGCGTGGCCTACATCCGGACTCTGGCGGCTCTGGAGAAGATGAAGCTGGATGGGGACCAGCAGATCGGCGTGACCATCGTCAAGAAGTCCCTCGAGGAGCCCCTGAAGATGATCGCCGCCAATGCCGGCATGGAAGGCAGCATCGTCGTCGAGAAGGTCAAGGAAAAGAAAGGCGCCTTCGGCTTTAACGCACGGACGGACGAGTATGAAGACATGATCGCCGCCGGCGTCATTGACCCTACCAAGGTGACCCGTTTTGCCCTGCAGAACGCGGCGTCCGTGGCTTCCCTGATGCTGACGACCCAGTGCATGATTGCCGACAAGCCGGAAGAGAAGGCCGCGGGAATGCCACCCATGCCTCCCGGCGGAGGCGGATACCCCGGCATGATGTAAGATCTCCCGGGAAGCCCAACACCCCGTGAAAATGAGCCCTCTGCCGGTCTCCGGCGGGGGGCTTTTTTTATTGAAAGTACACCCCATCTGTGCTAGCCTACAAAGATTGTTGAATAAATGTTGAGTCGTTCGTTGCGTGGCCCTTTTTAGCGGGTTCATCATCATCTTTTAAGGAGCGTCCCATGGACTACAAAGACAGCCTGAACCTTCCGAGAACCGACTTCCCCATGAAAGCCAGCCTCTCCCGAAAAGAGCCGGAAATGCTGAAGATGTGGGAGGAGATGGACATTTATAAACGGATCCGGGAAGTTTCGAAGGGCCGGGAGATTTACATCCTGCATGACGGCCCCCCCTACGCCAATGGAAGCATTCACCTGGGGACGGCGCTCAACAAGATCATCAAGGACATGGTGATCAAAAACAAGAATATGAGCGGCTTCGACAGCATCTACGTGCCCGGTTGGGACTGCCATGGCCTTCCCATCGAACATCAGGTGGACAAAGAACTGGGCGAGAAGAAAAATGCACTGTCCCAAGCGGACAAGCGCCGTTTCTGTCGGAGGTACGCTGAAAAGTACGTGGACATTCAGCGGGAGCAGTTCAAGCGCCTCGGTGTCTTCGGGGACTGGTCCCACCCCTATCTGACGATGACCTATGACTATGAGGCGATCACCGTGGAGGAGTTCGGGAAACTCTTCCTGAACGGCAGTGTTTACAAGGGCAAGAAGCCCGTCTACTGGTGCGCCACATGCAAAACCGCCCTGGCGGAGGCGGAAGTGGAATATGCGGATCATCATACGCCGTCCATTTATGTGAAGTTTCCCATGGCTTCGGACATTGCGTCCGTCCGTCCCAAACTGGCCGGAAAAAATGTCAGTGTCATGATCTGGACGACGACCCCCTGGACCATTCCGGCCAACCTGGCGATTGCCTTCCACAAAGAGTTCATCTATGCGGCTGTCGCGATTGAAGGAGAGGTCCTAATCCTGGCCAAGGACCTGCTCGACTACTGTCTGGACGCCTTCGGATACCAGGGGAAACCCTACGAGATCGTCGATGAGTTTCCCGGTGAGGTCATGGAAGGACTACGGTGCCGCCACCCCCTGATCGACCGGGACAGCATGCTCATCCTGGCTCCCTTTGTGACCCTGGACGCCGGGACCGGCTGCGTTCATATCGCCCCGGGGCACGGGCAGGAGGACTACGAGATCGGAATGAAGTACGGCCTCGAAAATTACGCTCCTGTGGACGAGGACGGCAATTTCACGCCCGACGTGGCGGACTTTGCCGGTCAGTTCGTCTTCGACGCCAATGACGCCGTGAACCGGAAATTGAAGGAGGTCGGAGCGCTGATGGGCCTTGTGGACATTGAGCATTCCTACCCCCACTGCTGGCGATGCAAGCAACCGATCATTTTCCGTTCGACGGAGCAGTGGTTCATCTCCATGGAAAAGAACGAACTCAGGAAGAACGCCCTCAAAGCCATCAACGAAGTCCAGTGGATTCCCGCCTGGGGACGGGACCGGATCTACGGCATGGTGGAAAACCGGCCGGACTGGTGCATTTCCCGTCAGCGCCTATGGGGCGTACCGATCACCATCTTCTACTGCGCTCAATGCGGCCGGGAACTGTTGACCCAGCCCATACTGGATCATGTCGTGGCGCTCGTCCGGGAGCATGGCGCCGATGTCTGGTTTGAGCGGGAGGCCGGAGAACTGATGCCCGCCGGAACCGTCTGCCCCTATTGCCGGAACGGTTCCTTCAAGAAGGAAACCAACATCCTCGACGTCTGGTTTGATTCCGGCGTCAGCCACGCCGCCGTTCTGGAAACCGGTGTCTGGCCGGACCACAGGTCGCCTTCCGACATGTATCTGGAGGGCAGCGATCAGCACCGTGGCTGGTTCCACTCATCTCTGCTGGAATCGGTGGGAACGCGAAACCGGGCGCCTTACCGGAGCGTCCTTACCCATGGTTTCGTGGTGGACGGCGAGGGCAAGAAGATGTCCAAATCGGTGGGAAACGTCATCGATTCACAGGAGATCATCGACCAGTACGGCGCGGAGATCCTGCGGCTCTGGGTGGCGGCTGAAGACTACACGATGGACATTCGGGTTTCCGATGAGATCCTGAAACGGCTGGTGGAGGCCTACCGGCGGATCCGCAACACCAGCCGCTACATCCTGGGCAACCTTTACGATTTCGACTGCCGAAAGGATGCCGTCCCGCTGGCGGACATGGAAGAGATGGATCGCTGGGCCCTTCACCGGCTCCAGGAAGTGATCCGCCGGGTTCGGGATGCCTATGACCGGTACCAGTTCCACATGGTGTACTACACCCTCTACAACTTCTGCACTGTGGACCTGAGCGCCCTTTATCTGGATGTGCTCAAGGACCGGCTCTATACGGCCATGGCGGCCTCGCGAGTGCGGCGCTCCGGACAGACGGCAATGTACCGCATTCTGGAGGCGATGACCCGCTTGCTGGCCCCCATCCTGACTTTTACGGCGGAAGAGATCTGGGCGGCCATGCCGCCTTATGAGGGGAAATTGGAAAGCGTTCACCTGACACGTTTTCCCGACGTCGACGAGACCTGCCTGAACGCGGAGCTGGGCGAGCGCTGGAAAAACCTGATTGCCGTAAAGGGCGAGATTTCAAAGGCGATCGAGATCGCACGAAAGAACAAGGTCGTGGGGCATCCCCTTGATGCCGCCGTCACGATCCACCCACCGGAGAAGCTCAGGCCTTTCCTGGAGGAGCATGCGGAGGATCTCCGGTCGCTGCTCATTGTTTCGCAGGTGGCGTTCGCAGGATCGAAGGATCGGCTGTCCGAACCCTTCGCCAGCGCGGAGTTCGAAGGCCTTTCCGTCGGCGTGTCCCGGGCTTCCGGTCGGAAATGCAACCGGTGCTGGATCTACAGCGTAAGCGTTGGCGCCGATTCGAAGCATCCCTCGGTCTGCGAAAGGTGCCTGAAGAACCTTGAATAAGAAATATATTCCCTTCGGTGTGACCGCCGCCCTGGTGCTCTTCTTCGATCAGGCGACCAAAATATACATCGATGCGTCGATGCCGCTTCACGACTCATTTCCCGTCGTTCCGGGCTTCTTCAGCATTACCCATGTCCGCAATCCCGGCGCGGCCTTTGGTTTCCTGGCGGGCGC
Source organism: uncultured Syntrophaceae bacterium (assembly GCA_964460245.1). GTDB lineage: Bacteria > Desulfobacterota > Syntrophia > Syntrophales > Fen-1087 > JAXDBM01. Next base: position 20,463 of record CAYWTL010000014.1, read on the forward strand.
CTCGCCGCTTTTCCGGAACATATTCTTTGTCGGCGTGACCGTGGCCGCGATTCTCCTGATCCTCCATTATGTCCGGACGAACAAGGCCGAAGAGCGTCTCCTGACCCTGTCGCTTTCCCTGATTCTGTCCGGCGCCATCGGCAATCTGATCGACCGGATCCGCTTCGGGGAAGTGATCGACTTTCTCGACGTCTATGTCGGCTCCCATCACTGGCCGGCCTTCAACGTGGCCGACTCGGCCATCTCCATCGGCGCCGTCATCCTGTTTGTCGAACTGGTGAGGCGGGGCAAGGAGAGGAATATCGATTCCAAGGGATCGTAGCCGCGGATGTCGGGAATCATCTGCGGACATTCCCTGCCAAGCGCTCAGCCCGGCAAAAATCTTCATGATCCGGAATGTCCTCTCCCGCCGGGTTCACATGGTTCCTTAAACCGATTGCATGGTCCAGAAGGGAGATGTACCCGTCGCATTCGGCAGAGAGATCCGGAAAAGCAAATCTCGACGGGTCGTTCAGGCCTGGAGTTTGCGGACCGCTTCCCGGTCGACGGCGCCGCCGGCCGTTTTGGGCAGGCTGTCGATAAAGACGACATGACGGGGTTTCTTGTAGCGGGCAATCCGCGCGGCCACGAAGTCGATCAGTGCGTCGGCGCTGAGGGCATGCCCCTTCTTGAGAACGCAGAAGGCCTTGACGGCCTCCCCCCACTCCGGATCGGGAATGCCGATGACGCAGACCTCTTCAATGGACCCGTGGCTGAGAATGGCCTTTTCGACCTCCGCCGGGTACACGTTTTCACCACCGGACTTGATCAGCTCCTTTTCCGGCTTCCGCCCGGCATACCAGAGGAAACCCTCCGCATCCCTGCGGCCCAGATCACCCGTGTGGTGCCAGCCGTCGCGGAGGGTGTGATCCGTTTCGTCAGACAGGGTCCAGTAACCCTGAAAGACGGCGGGCGAGCGGACGCAGATCTCTCCCGTCAGCCCCGATGGGATTTCCCGGTCCAGATCGTCGAAAAGGGCCACGCGCGTCAGGATGGCCGGCCGGCCGATGCTGCCGGGCCGTTCCATGTAGTCCACTCCGGAAACCGGCATAGCCTCCGTCTGTCCGTAGATGCTGTAAAATGAAGCCCGCGGATTGTTCTTCAGAAAGCTTTCGATCGTTTCAGGGCGGTCCATGCCGCAGACGATTCGCAAGCTTGACGTATCGAAGGACTCTTTTTGTTGAACGTCCAGGACCGACGCCAGAATCGGGGGAAAGGCCGCGAAGGAGGTGCCACGCTCCCGTTCGATAAGGGTCAAAACGGTCCGAGGATCAAAACGGTCCACGAGGACGGTTTTTCCGCCTGAAAGCATCGTTGCGAGCGTCATGGACAGGCCCCCAATGTGAAACAGCGGCAGGATGCAGAGGTTCGCATCCCGGCTGCCGAGTTTCAGCAGATGCGCGATTTGCAGGCCTGCGGCAACGAGGTTGGCCTGAGTGAGGACCGATCCCCGCGGCTTGCCGCCCGTAGCGGCCGTGTGGATGATCAGAGCGGGGGAATGGCCGGACGCGGCCCCGATCCTTTTGCATTCGTCTTCGCGACGAAGCGTTTCAAACGGCAAGAACTCGTCCGTTCCCCCGTCCGCCCCGAAGCGATAGCGTTTTGTGATGGAGTTCACCTTTGCGGCGGTCCTTCCAGCCTGCTCCATTTGTTCGGCGCCGGTGAAGAGCAGGGTCGGTTGCGTGTCCTGAAGAATATAAGCGATTTCGTCCTCGCTCAACCTCCAGTTCACGGGCACCATGATGGCGCCGATTTTTGCCGCCGCTCCGAGGAGGGTCAGGAAGTCCGCTCCCTGTCCGGCAACCAAGACGGCGATCCGTTCGCCCATGGAAAGCCCTTCCCGGACAAGACCGGCGGCATGCTGGTCGCACCCTTTCCGCCAGGCCTCGAAGGTCACCCGCCTTTCGCCGCAGACGACGGCATCCCGGTCCGGATGCCGTGCGGCATTTTCGGCAATTATGTCATATAGGGTAAACTCGCTGCAGTTCATGAATGCCTCTTTCGGGGAGATCCGTCGCGGACAATGTTCTATTCCATCCAAAGGATCTGAGCGAAGGTTCAGGACAGGATGATCGTGGCATCCACGGCCACGGCCCCCGCCGGACCGACCAGCATCGGGTTGATGTCGATTTCCTGAATCCGGGGAAAGGCCAGACCGATATCGCCCAGCGCCGTAAGCATCCGGGCAATCTCTTCCCGGTCCACCGGCGGTCCGCCCCTGAACCCGTTCAGCATCTTCTGCCCCCGAAGGCGTCGCATGAGGTTCAGCCCCTCATCATGGCTCAACGGGGCCATGGCGAAGACCGCATTGTCGAAAACCTCGGCCATGACGCCGCCCAGGCCGATCATGACGCAAGGGCCGAACTGGGGATCCCGCAGCAGTCCCAGGATCAGTTCGACGCTTCCTTCAACCTGTTTCTGGATCAGCACCCGTCCCTTGCCGTTCATTTTCGTCTTCAGCGCTTTAAAGGTCCTGACCGCCTCCGCCTTGCTCTTGATGTCCAGATGCACCAGTCCCAGTTCCGTTTTATGGATGCCGCCGGCCTGAAGGCCCTTCAGGACTACCGGAAATCCGACCCGTGCCGCGGCTTTGGCGCACGCCCCCGGACCGCCCACAATTTCTTCGTCAACCGTGCGAATGCCGCAGGTCTTCAGGATCTGTTTTGACGCGTATTCGTCGAGAGACCCGGCAGCACATTCGGAAAGCTGCCGCAGCACGGCAGACGGCCGGGACGGCTCATGCGCGTCTCGCAGTGAGATTCCCGGAACCGCCCGCCTTTTCCGCTGCATGACGGCGGCAAGGCACTCCACGGCCCGGTGGAGTTCCTGAAACACCGGGATGGCCTGCTGGCGGGCGGCCACCTGGGTTTGAAAGGCATGCTCCCGGCGGCCCAGCATCCAGATGAAGACCGGTTTGCCCGCGGCGCGCGATTGCGCGGCGATGTCCTCAAGATTCACCTTGATCCGGAAATTTCCGACAAAGATATGAAGGAGAACGGCATCAACACCCGGATCGGCCAGAGCCGCACGCAGCGCCTCGCTGTAAATGTTCAAGTCGCCGCCGGCATGCTTTTCCATGGCCGGCCAGAGATCGACCGGATTGGCCACCGGCATCCAGTCCGGGAAGAGTCTCTGCAGTTTTGTCTTTGTTTCCACGGAAAGAACGGCTGCCGTCAGATGCATCTGCTCGACGAAGTCGGACGAGACAATCCCGGCGCCGCCGCTGAAGGTCAGGATCGCAATGCGGTTTTCAGCCCCGGCCGGTTTTTCGGGGTAGATTGCGAGCGAACGGCAGAGGTCCATCATCTGCTTGAAGTCACAGGCTTCGATCACGCCGGCCTGCGCCAGGACATCGGCGATAACGCGCTGGTTTCCCGCCAGACTCGCCGTGTGACTCATCGCCGCCTGCGCCCCCTTTTCGCTCTTGCCGCCTTTGAGGACCACGATCGGCTTCATGCTTTTCCGGCACAGATCGATCAGGCGCCGGCCTTCCGGGATCGATTCCAGATAGAGCCCGATCACGGCGGTGTCGGGGTCCTCCATCAGCCACGGCAGAAGATCGCATTCGTTGACGTCGATCTTGTTGCCCACGGAGCAGACCTTGCTGATGCCCATGATGCCGTTCGTCATGATGTCCACCAGGAAGCCGGCCGAAAGCATTCCGCTCTGCACGACCAGAGACACATTTCCCGGAACGAATCCCGCCTGCAGGGCTCCGGGATCGAGAAAGGAGAAGGCGTGGCCGCGCACGGCATCGACCAGCCCCATGCAATTCGGTCCCCAGAGCCGAATCCCCGCTTTTTTCGCCATGTCGACCACGGTCTGCTGCAGGACGCGGCCTTCCGGCCCGGTCTCGGCAAAACCGCCCGATTCGATCATTACACCGGGTACGCCCTTGCGGATGCAGTCCTCGATCGCTTCCGGCACGGCTTTCGCCGGCACAAAGACAACGGCCAGATCCACCGGGCCCGGGATGGCGCTCACGGCCCGGAAGCAGGGCAGCCCCTCGATTGAATCGTAGCGGGGGTTGACCGGGCAGATCCGCCCGCCGTATCCGGTGATCAGGTTTTTCAGGATCGAGAATCCTCCCTTGAAGGGGTTTGGGGTTGCCCCCACCACGGCAATCGCTTTCGGATTGAAGAAGAAGTCCATTGGTTCTCCTTTGGGTTCGCGGCAAACCTAACACAGGGACAATTGCGAGATCAAGCCACGATTGCCGTCATTTCATGAGCGAGGGCAGATAGGTCGCGATCTGCGGGAAAAGGATCAGAAGGACAGCAGTGACAAGCAGGGCAATCAAGAGGTGGGTTGCGCCCCTGAAGATGACCTGAAGGGGCACATCCCTCGCGACGCCTGCCACGACATAGACATTGATGCCGATCGGCGGCGTGATGACGCCCATCTCCGTCACGAGAACGATGATCACGCCGAACCAGATCGGGTCATAGCCCAGCGTGGTCACGACGGGGAAAAATATGGGAATGGTGAGCATGATCATGGCCAGGGAATCCATCAGGCAGCCGAGAACGAGGTAGACCAGGATAATCAGCCCGATGATGATGGGCGGCGGCAAGGAGAGCGAGGCGACCCATGCGCCGGAGTTGGCCGGGATGCCGGTCACGGCCAGGAAATGCCCGAACACGGTGGCGCCGGCAACGATGACGAAGATCATACAGGTGACCCGCGTGGTCTCGTCCAGGGAGCGGATGAAACCGCGCCAGGAGAGATTGCGTCCGGCCAGCGTGATCAGCAGCGTTCCGAAAGCGCCGATGGCCGCCGCTTCCGTTGGCGTGAAAAAGCCCGCGAACAGACCCCCCATGACCATGAGAAAAAGGATGAATGTCTCAATTACGCCCGTGAGGGAGGCCGCTTTCTCCCGCCAGGTCGCTTTCGGCGCCTTTTCACAGATCTCCGGCCGAAGCTTTGTCCATATCAGGATCGTCAGGATAAAGAGCACGGTCAGCAGAATGCCGGGAAGGACGCCCGCCATGAAGAGCTTTCCGACGGACTGTTCGGTCATGATGCCGTAGATGATGAAGATCGTGCTGGGCGGGATGAGAATGCCGAGGCTTCCCCCGGCGGCGACGACGCCCGTGGCCAGGGCCGGGTCGTAGTTGTATTTCTTCATTTCCGGCAGGGCCACGGCGGCCATCGTCGCTGCCGTGGCGCTGGTGGAGCCGCAGATGGCGGAGAAACCGGCGCAGGCCCCGATGGTGGCAATGGCCAGGCCGCCGGGAAGGTGCCCCAGGAACTTGTGGGCCGTATGGAAAAGTCTGCCGCTCATGCCGGAATGGTGGGCCACCTGACCCATGAAGACGAACAGCGGGATGACGGTCAGGTTGTAGGAGCTGAACACCGAGAAAAAATCGCGGGCAATCAGGTTCAAGGAAGCGTCCCAGGAAACGAGCAGGGCGAAGCCGGCAAAGCCCACAAGGGCCATGACGAAGCCCACCGGGATCTTGAGGAACATCAGTCCCACGAGGACGACGAAGCTCAGCAGGCCCATCGCGGTCGGCGTCACGACGACAGTCCCCTTTTGAAGGATTTGATGAAATCCGCGAGCAGCACCAGCGCCAGCAGACCGCAGCCGAAGGCAATGCCGCAGACGATGGGATAGAGTGGCATCTGGAGCGTCAGCGACACTTCGCCGCTCCGGCGCAGATCGACGCCGTAAACGGCACTCTGCCAGGCAATCATGCCGAAGAGCGCTGCGCCGGTCAGGCTGCCCGCGCTGTCAATCACACACTGCGCCCGCGGCGGAAGCTTTTCGTAGATCATTTCCACCGCGACATGGCCGCGTTGCAGGGAGGTATAGGCCATGGCGAATGAAATGATGACGGCGCCCAGAAACCCCACCAGTTCATAGGTGCCCGGGATGGGAGAGCCCACCAGACGCAAAATCACATCGGCACAGGTCAGCAGCGTCATGACGATCACCGCCGCACCGGCGACATAATTGAACCAGCCGCTTGCCGCTGCAATGGTCCGCTCTAAGCGAAGCATAACCGGCAGCCCCTCCCATGGAAAGGGTTCATTTGTACATCTTTCCGTACTTCTTGATCAGGCTTTCCGCTTCTTTCACGCTTTGCTGTCCGTTCAGACCCTTGGCATTTGCCGTCTTGATGTAATCGCTGATGATCGGTCCGACGGCCTTTTTCCAGCGGTTGTTTTCCTCCTTCGAAAGGGGGATGATCTTGTTTCCCAAGCCAAGCGAATACTGGCGACCTTCCTGGTCCACTTGGTCCCAGGCCTTTCCGTGCACGTCGATCCATTGGCCGCTGACCTCCTCGAAGATGCTTTGAATGTCTCTGGGAAGTGCGTTCCATTTCTTCAGGTTCATGACCACGAACATGGCCGTCGTATAACCGATTCCGGATGTGTCGGTCGTGTACTTGATCACTTCGGCCTGCTTCCAGCCTTTCAAGACCTCGATGGGACCGAACGTGCCTTCCACGACGCCTTTCTGCAGGGCCTCATAGGTTCCTCCCTGCGGCATGGCGACCGGGACGGCGCCCAGCGTTTCAACGACCTTGGCGCTGAGACCGGTGGAACGGATCTTCATGCCCTTCAAATCCTGCAGGGAGCGAACCGGTTTGGTCGTGTGAAGAAGTCCGGGCCCATGGGCGTGAATGTACAGGACCTTCACCCCGTTCAGTTCTTTAGGATTGAAAGTCTTGTAGAAATCGTTGGCAACGCGAGTTGCCGTGCGGCCGTTCGGATATCCCAGCGGAAGATCCAGGACCTCCATGACCGGAAAGCGTCCACGGGTATAGGCGAAGCAGGACATGCCGAGATCGGAGATGCCCTTCAGCACGCCATCGTAGGTCTGATCCGCCTGTGTCAGGGTACCGCCCGAGAAGACCTTGATTTTGATCCGGCCGCTCGTTCTCTTTTCGATTTCCTCGGCCCAGGCGACGGCAGCCTTGCTCTGGCCGTGCGTGGGCGGGAAAAAGACGCTGTAGGTCAGGCTGGTCGCGGCGGACACGGCGCTTGTCGCGCTGACGACCACAAAACCGGCCGAGAAGAACAAAGTTATCAGGAACGCGAATAACAATTTTCTTTTCATGGCTCACTCCTTGCTAGGTTTTTTGTTGTCCGGTCGGCCGTATGCGCAACGGAACCGGCTTGTCCGTCCCGAGGAAGACACGGGCGGAAAAAACGGCCCTGTCTTCCCGGAAACAACTGATCCAGCAGCATCCATCAATCCTCATGCGACTCCATCCGCAAAAAATTCTTAAGAACCATAAATCATCAGGGACGACAAGGGTATCATCGGAATGGCCTGCTTACCCGCATGAGAAGCGGGCAGCAGGCGTCAATACATATAGACGTAAATGCGGTGAGAGATGAAATGCGGATGATGTGTCGGTAAATGTTTCATCGGATGCCTTCAACCAAGATGAAAAACTATTTAATTAGCGAAATCCTGTCAAGGAAATTTTGATTATCCCTACGGATTGGTCGTTTCCTTCATCCGGTCCAGTTCTTCCCGGTACTGCTCGGCCTGAGCCCGGATGCTCTCAATTTCCGCGCGGGCCCTTTCCAGTTTTTCATCCTGCTTCTGACGCTCTTCCCGCATCTTGTCCTGGATGTCGTCAAAGCCCACATATACGGCCAGAATACCGCCGAGGAGGAGGGCGAGCGGCAGACCTCCCTTCAGAAGGATGAAGAAGTCTTTCCACCAGGCCAGTAAACCGACAAGACCGAGGACAGCGGAGACGGCACCGGCGATGAGCAACGACATGATCAAGCCTCCTTGACGATTGCGGATCGGTTCATCCGGATGAAGAGTTCGGAAATCCAATAAAGATCATCTTGATTTCCAAATTAGTATCTTATGTTATCACAAAAGGCCGAACGGGGCAAGATGAATTGCGATGGGGGATGGAATGAGGAGCAAAATGTTCGTGCCAGGTTCTTGGCTGGGCCATCCAATACAAATAAAGCTTGATAAAAAAAAGCTCTTAAATTAGCATACGGTATTAAATGGCTTGGGCTGGTAAAACATAACGTAATAAAAAGGAATTCGTGAGATGATCGGGCCTGATTTTGACAAGGGGAAGGGTCTCCTGCCCGCCATTGTCCAGGATCACAAGAGCGGGAACGTCTTGATGCTGGCATACATGAACCGCGACGCATGGCTCAAAACGCTGGAGACGGGCCGCGCGACGTTCTGGAGCCGGTCACGGAATGCCTTGTGGATCAAGGGCGAAACATCGGGCCATGTTCAGATGGTGCGGGAGATCCTGATCGACTGCGATGCGGATACAATCCTTCTCAAAGTGGAACAACTGGGAGGGGCGGCCTGTCATACCGGCTACGCATCGTGCTTTTACCGAAGGCTGGATCGCGGCTATGTTGAAGTCGTGGCTCGGAAAATCTTCAATCCGGAGGACGTTTACCGAAAATGAGGACATTGAAACTGGGCATTCCCAAGGGGAGCTTGGAAGCCAACACCGTCGAGCTTTTCAAAAGGGCCGGCTGGAGGATCTCCTACGACAGCCGGAGCTACTTTCCGGATATTGACGATGATGAGATTGTCTGCAGTCTGGTCAGGGCCCAGGAGATGTCACGGTATGTCGAGGAGGGAAACCTTGACCTCGGCCTGACCGGGAAAGACTGGATCATCGAGAACGATTCAAAAGTCGTTGCCGTACAGGATCTGGTCTACTCCAAATCATCGGCCAGGCCGGCCAGATGGGTTCTCGTGGTCCGGCAGGATTCACCAATCCATGCCATCGAGGATATGGAAGGAAGGCGGATCTCCACGGAATTGGTCAATTTTACGAAAAGGTATTTCCGCGAACGAAACATCCATGTTTCGGTAGAATTTTCATGGGGCGCAACGGAAGCCAAAGTGGTTGAAGGACTCGTGGATGCCGTTGTGGAAGTTACCGAGACCGGATCGACCATTCGCGCGAACAAATTGAGAATCGTTCACGAACTTATGACGACAAATACCCAGTTGATCGCCAATCAGACCGCGTGGGAGGATCCCTGGAAAAGGCAGAAGATCGAGCAGATCCGGACGCTTTTGAACGGTTCGCTTCAGGCCCTGGGGAAGGTCGGATTGAAGCTGAACGTGTCCCGGGAGAACCTGGGGCGTGTCGTTCTCCTGCTGCCCTCCCTGAAAGCGCCGACCATATCCAGCCTTTATTCGGAGGAGTGGTTCGCCGTGGAAACCATTGTCACCGCCGGTATCGTCCGGGATCTGATCCCGGTTCTACAGGATGCCGGAGCGGAAGGGATTATTGAATATCCTCTGAACAAGGTCATTTGAGGGGCGGGGGAGTTCATGTAATCATCAGGGAAAGTGCTTCGTCATGATTCGTAAAGCCAGCATAGCGAGAAAAACCACGGAAACGGATGTGCTTATCAAACTCAACCTGGACGGATCAGGCAAGGGGGACATTACCTCGACGCTCCCGTTTTTGGATCATATGCTGAACCTGTTCGCGAAACACGGCTTTTTCGACCTGACGCTCAAAAGCAAGGGAGACACAGAAATCGACGACCATCACCTTGTGGAGGACATCGGCATCTGCCTGGGAGAGGCCTTCAAAAAAGCCCTCGGCGGCAAGGCGGGAATGGCCCGTTACGGATCGGCCACCATTCCCATGGATGAAAGTTTGTGCAGCGTGTCGGCCGATATTTCCGGCAGGCCCTATCTGGTTTATCATGCGAATTTCAGCCGCGCTCGAATCGGCACCTTCGATTCGGCTCTGCTGAAGGAATTCTTCAAATCTTTTTCGGACCATAGCGGAATAACCTTGCACATCAATCTCCTGTATGGTAGAAATAACCATCACATGGCGGAGGCCATCTTCAAGGCCTTTGCCCGTGCTCTCGCGGGAGCGGCTGCCCGGGATCACCGGATCGCGGGTGTCCTTTCCACAAAAGGAAGCCTGTAGGCGCTGAAATTTAGGATATCAACCGGAAAGAGGCTCACGATGATTCACAGGATGCGCAGTGTGGTTCGTGAAAGGATGAGCTTTTGGCATGCCATCGGCTTCATTGCTCTTGTTGCGGCCGGATGTTCCCACGGCGGTGGTTCCGTAGCGTCCCGCCCACAGGGCGAAAATATCGTTTTTCAGAGGATTGCCGTTGCGCCTTTTCAGCAGTCGACACCGGAAATGGTGGACATCAACGCGGTTGACTGCAGCAGCTGTGGAATGTTCAAGCAGCCGGTTCGCTTCCCCGGTCGTCCGGAGACCCAGATCGAACAGAGCTTCATCGACAGGCTGAATGCGAGCTATCGCATAGAAGTTGTTCCTCCCGAGCGGGTTTCCGGGATTTACGAACGTTATGCCAGCCTGCTGGTCCGGGAAACGCCCATTGCCGTACTGAAGAAAGTGGGGACCGATCTGGCCGTGGACGGCATTGCCTACGGGTATGTTTTTTATTACCGGGAACGGAAGGGCATGCCCTATTCTGTGGAGAAGCCCGCTTCGGTCGCATTTGAAATTCACCTGTTCCGGGTCAGCGACGGCGCACTGGTCTGGAAAGGCCGTTTTGACAAGACACAGACTTCCCTGATGGAAGATGTTCTGCAGGCGTCCGCCTTTTTGCGAGGGGGCGGGAAGTGGCTCACAGCCAGAGAATTGGCTGAAGAAGGGGTCGAGGCTGTCGTGAACACCTTCCCGGCTGTAGCCAGATAGACATCCGTCCGCGCAACCATTATCCGATACGACAAAGACGTCCCCGGAATTTCGAAGAATCGAAAGTTCCGAATTTTTGTTTGGAGAATCCTTGATCATCATACCCGCCATTGACCTGAAGGACGGCAAATGCGTCCGCTTGGCCCAGGGTGATTTCAACAGGGTCACGGTCTATTCGGAAAACCCCTCAAAGATCGCGGTGCAGTGGCAGAAACAGGGGGCTGAACGGATTCATGTTGTGGATCTTGACGGATCCTTGGCCGGTTCGCCCAAAAACAGAAAAGCGATCCTGGAAATCGTCGGTTCTGTAGGGATTCCCGTCGAGGTCGGAGGCGGCATCCGCGATATCCAGGCCGTTGCTTCCTATGTTGCAAACGGTGTACAGTGGGTCATACTGGGGACGGCGGCGTTGAAAGACACGGCCTTTGTCAAGGAGGCATGCCGGCTTTTCCATGGACATGTCATGATCGGGATCGATGCCAATGACGGTCTGGCAGCCGTGGAAGGATGGAAGGAGAAAACTGCGGCACCGGCTGTCGACATTGCCAAGCGCTACGAGGTCGATGCTCCGGCCGCAATCATATACACCGACATCAGAAGGGACGGCATGGAGACGGGGATCAATGTCGAAGCCACGCGAATGCTGGCCCGGTCCGTTTCAATTCCCGTGATCGCTTCCGGGGGAGTTGCGGGCATCGAAGATATCAGAAGGATTGCCAGGATCGAGGCCGACGGGGTGATGGGCGTCATTGTCGGAAAGGCTCTCTATACGGGAAACCTCGACTTGCCGGCGGCAATCCGGGTGGCAAAAAATGGACAAACTGAGGATTGACACAGGGAGGTGGTTTGGAATGGCGGATTGTATCTTCTGCAAGATCGTGAACGGTCAGATTCCCTGTTCAAAAGTTTACGAAACGGATCAGGTCTTGGCCTTCGACGACATTCATCCCATGGCCCCGGTTCATGTGATTGTTGTTCCGAAAATGCACATCCCGACGCTCATGGATGTCACGCCGGAGCAAAGCCGCGAGGTGGAGGCTTTGCTGGCCGGGGTCCAAGAGGTTGCGCGCATCAAGGGAATTGATCAAAAGGGATTTCGGACTGTCATCAACTGCAACAGCGAGGGCGGCCAGGTCGTTTTTCATTTGCACATCCACGTCTTGGGCGGTTTGAAACTCCGGGATGCGCTGAACTGATTTTTTCGGCGCTGGTTGACAAACCGGGAAGGGAACATAATATAAGGCAAAGGAATATGGGTGATACGATGGCATTCAAGACGAAAATCGAACAGGACATGGTTGCAGCGGCCAAGGCAAAGGACAAGATTTCACTGTCCGCGCTCCGCATGATCAAGACCGCCATGCACAACCGGGAGATCGATCTCAAGAGAGAGCTCAGCGAAGCCGAGTTTTTCCAGGTTCTTTCGTCCATGGTGAAGCAGCGCAGGGATTCGATCGATCAGTTTGCCAAAGGCGGGCGGACAGACCTTGTGGAAAAGGAAGAGTCCGAGCTGAAGGTGATTCAATCTTTCATGCCGGCGCAGATGTCCGAGGAAGAAGTGATCCGAGAGATCCGGCAGGCGATCGCGGAAACCGGAGCCGTCAGCGTCAAAGACATGGGAAAGGTGATGAAAGTTCTGATGTCGAAACTGACGGGCAAAGCTGACGGCAAAGCCGTCGGTGAAAAGGTCAAGGCGGCATTGTCGACATGAGAAAAAGCGATTTCACGGTGATTGTCCCGTTTGCAAAGCGACCTCCGCGATGAGGGTATGAGGTTGAAAGGTCACATACCGGATGTCAAGATCGAAGAAATCAAAAGCAGGGCCAACATCGTCGATCTGGTCTCGGAATATGTGACGATCAAGAAGGCGGGCAAAAATTATGTGGGTTTATGCCCGTTTCACAAGGAGAAGACCCCTTCTTTCACCGTCACGCCGGACAAGCAGATGTTTTACTGCTTTGGCTGTGGAGAGGGAGGCAACGTATTTGCTTTTTTGATGAAAATCAATCAGATGGCTTATCCGGAAGCCATTCGGCATTTGGCCCGGAAAACCGGGGTGGTGATTCCGGAAAAGGCAAGCAGCCGGACGGAAAAAGATCAGGACAGTCTGAGAGAGCAACTTATCCGTGTCAACCAGATCGCGGCGGTTCACTATTCAAGCAACCTGTTTTCGCCGGGAGGAAGCGAAGCGCAGGCCTACCTGAAAAAAAGGGCGATTCGGCAGGACATCGTCAGGAAATTCCGGCTCGGATTTGCGTTGGACGGCTGGAGACATCTGAAGGATTTTCTGGAGAAACAAGACATCCCCCTCAAAACTGCCGAACAGGCCGGACTCCTCGTTTTGGGGAAGGAGGCATCGGCGTATGACCGCTTCCGGAACAGATTGATGTTTCCCATCGAAGATGCGAGCGGTCGCGTCGTCGCCTTCGGCGGCCGAAGCATCGGTTCGGGGGAGCCGAAATACCTGAATTCCCCGGAGTCGTCCGTTTACGTGAAGGGCCGGACTTTTTATGGGCTGAACCGTGCGCGGGAAGAAATCCGCAGGCAGGGTTACGCCATCCTTGTCGAGGGATACTTTGATCTTTTGCAGCTGTGGAATGCGGGCATTACGCATGTCGTTGCCACGCTGGGAACGGCGCTGACGAGAGAACAGGTTGAGCTTCTGGGCCGGTACACATCTCAGGTCGCCGTCTTGTTCGATCCGGACGAGGCCGGAAAGAAAGCACTGGAGCGAAGCCTTGCACTGTTCCTTGCGGGGAACATGCAGGCCCGGGTTGTGAATCTTCCCGGGGAGTACGATCCGGACGATTATGTCCGGGCCTTTGGAAAAAGCAGTTTGCTCGAACTGATCGCGCGCGCTCCGTCCATGGTGGATTACTATGTCGAAAACACCTTGGGTGATCGGGGCACATTTGAAAAAGATCGCGAAGCGTTGCGCAATGCGCTCACTTTGATTCGCCACATTGACAATGCCGCAGAGAGGAATCTGTTTATCAAACGGGTTTCGGAAAAGCTCGGTGTGGACCAGAGTATTGTAAAGCGCGAGATTTCAAGCTATTTTCCGGACGTATCGATTGATGCAAAAGTGCATGAGCGCCAGACGGAAAGCGTGGACCTTCTGGAATTGAGTCTGATCCATCTTTTGATCGCGAACCCGGAAAAGATATCCATGATCGCGGAAACGGGTATCTTGAATTATTTCATGGATCCCGAGATGAAAACCTTGGGAGAAAGGCTGGGAGCCTTGGCAGCCCGCGCGGAGCGGTTCGACGGCATTGCATTCATCAGCGATCTTCCGCCCGGACCCGTTCGGGAAAAACTGTTAAGGAAAGCCATGGACGAAGGTTCCCATGATGAAAAGATGCTGGATCGCCTTCTTGGTGATGCGGTATTGCAACTGAAAAGGAAATGGTATCGTCAGTCCCACCGGAAGTTAAGGGCAAGAATGATCAAGGCGCAGGAAGCGGGGGATGACGGGCTTTGCAGGGTACTTTTGAGCGAGAAAGAACGCTTGTTGAGAGAGGAAAAATTGCAGGTGACTGAAAATCAAGGCCATTCATGATGAGGAAAGGCATACCGGGAGAGTCCGCTATGGGAAAAGAAATCCAGTCCGATGAATTTAAGAAACTGATTACGCTCGGAGAGGAAAAGGGATTCCTGACCTATGATGATGTGAATGATCTGTTGCCGTCCGACGTTATTTCTTCGGATCAGATTGATGATATCATCATGCTCTTTGGTGAAAAGAACATCGATATTATCGACACCGACAAGGGCGAAAAGCTGATCGTCAAAAAACAGACGGAGGAAATGTCAGCCGCCAAGGAAGAAGAAATGATCGGCGCTATCCCCCCCGTGGGCAAGACCGGCGATCCGGTCAAGATGTACCTCCGCGAGATGGGTCTGGTCTCACTTCTGAGTCGGGAAGGGGAAGTTGAAATTGCGAAGCGGATCGAAGAGGGCCAGCGGGAAAGCATGGACGCCGTTTTTGCCGTGGAATCCTGTATCAAGGATGTCGTGGAGATCAGGGCCAAGCTGAAGAGCGGGGAATGGCGTGTCAAGAGCGTTGTGGACAATCTGGAAGATGATGACGGGTATGTTGAAGAAGACATGCACCGGGAGAGGGTCCTGAGGCTCATCAACAGGGTTACGGCCCTCGATCGGAAAAATGATGCCCTGAGATTGAAGCTGAGGGCAAAGGATCTTCGCGAGTCGCAGAAGAATCTGATCCGTGCGGAACTGGATAAAAATATCAAAAGCATCATTCGCCTTTGTCGAAAAGTCAAGCTCAGCAAGAGACAGACGGACCGCATGGTGTCGAAGCTGAAAGGGTTTCTGGTGGAGATTGAAGATGCGGAACGGGCAATTCAGCGTTGCAAGGACAGAACGGGGTTGACCCTCGCGCAGATGGAAAAGGCCTGGATGCGTATGAAGGACTCCAGTGCCGAGGCAAAACGCATTGCCCGTGAAATGAAGGTCAGCGTTGAAAAATTGAGAGAAGCGGAAGTCACGGTAAAGGAAGCTAACCGTCGGATCAAAAAAGCTTCGCAGGGTGTCGGTCTGCCCGCATCGACACTGAAGAAAGTTGTTTTGACGATTGAAAAGGGCGAAAATTATGCGGAGACGGCGAAAAGAAAGTTGGTGGAAGCCAATTTGAGACTGGTCGTCAGCATCGCCAAAAAATATACCAATCGCGGGCTTCAGTTTCTGGACCTGATTCAGGAAGGAAACATCGGGCTGATGAAAGCGGTCGATAAATTTGAATATCAGAGGGGGTATAAATTTTCGACCTATGCAACCTGGTGGATTCGGCAGGCCATTACGAGAGCAATTGCCGATCAGGCCCGGACGATCCGTATACCGGTTCATATGATTGAAACCATTAACAAACTGATTCGAACTTCGCGATACCTGGTGCAGGAGTTGGGCCGTGAACCCACTCCAGAAGAAATTGCCAACAAGATGGAATACCCATTGGAGAAGGTCCGGAAGGTGCTGAAAATCGCCAAGGAGCCGATCTCGCTGGAAACTCCCATCGGCGAGGAGGAGGACAGTCATCTTGGCGATTTTATCGAGGACAAGAAGATCATTTCGCCGTCAGAAGCGACGATCAGCATGGATCTGGCTGAACAGACCCGCAAGATTCTCTCAACTTTAACCCCCAGAGAAGAAAAGGTTTTAAGAATGCGCTTCGGGATCAGTGAACGGATGGACTCCGCGCCGGTGCAAAGACTCGAGTTGTTGAATTCGACGAAAGAGCATATCCGGAACCCGGAAACTCCCGCTGTCCGTAAACTGCGTAATCCTTCACGACGAAAGTCCTTGAAATCTCCATTGAAATGAGAAGAACGCCACTGCCAACGGGAAAAGGCCGGAAAGTATGAAATAAGATATTGACAAGAAATACCGGGCAGTGTAGCAAAATTCGGTTGCGGTAGTGGTTGACGGTGGTCGATCGTTCCCGCCTGTCAAGGGCCCATAGCTCAATTGGTAGAGCCACCGGCTCATAACCGGTCGGTCCCTGGTTCGAACCCAGGTGGGCCCACCATCAGCACATTGATCGAGGCGTTTTTTGGGAAAGAAGGGGGACGTCGGGCAGACATGTTTCGAATATTGCATCGCACCGTGTGTTCCATATTTTTTCCACAACAAGCGGGAAGGGGAATTTCCTTAAAAAATGCACCGGTAAAGGTGCATTTTTTTTGTCATTGAAGCGGTATGGCCATGAAAGGGGGAATGCTGTTGAGAGACCAGATCAGGCTGCTGATAGAACTGCAAAAGGCCGAATCGGAGATGATGAGGATTGAAAGCCGGAAAAAAATATTGCCCGGGCAACTGATCAAGCTGGACGAAGAATTCAATCGCGTCCGTGAAGATGTGGAGGAAGACGCGAAAAGGCTCGAGGAATTGAATAAGAACCGGAAAGATCATGAAGAAAAATTGAAAAGAGGCCATGAGAGCCTCAGGAAGGCGAAAGATCGATTGACTGAGGTTAAGACCAACAAGGAATATCAATCCATGCTCAAGGAAATTGAGGGGATCGAACAGAAAAACAATGAAATGGAAGACGGGGTGCTTGTCCTGTTGGAAAAAATCGACCAGATGAAGGTCGGCGTTCAGGAGCGAGAGCGTGAATTCGAAATCTATCGGGAGGAATATGCTGCAAAAAAAAATCAGATCGAAGGTGAACTGAAGTCGCTCGAGGGGGAATACACGCGGCACGATCATACCAGTTGTGAATTGCGAAAACAGATTCATCCTGATATTATAAAACGATACGAGTCCATTAAGAACATTCGGAACGGGCTTGCCGTAGTCCCGGCTTGGAAGGAGGTATGTCAGGGCTGTCATATGAACATTCCACCGCAGATGTATATTGAACTGCAGCGGGATTCGGACATTAAATACTGTCCCCAGTGCAACCGGATCATGTACTGGGAGGATCAGAGTGTAAAGGTGTCGGAGCAGGTCAGATGATCGCTGGCCCGTGAATACGGGCTGGAGGAAAGTCCGAGCTCCACAGGGCAGGATGGTTGCTAACGGCAACTGGGGGTAACCCTAAGGAAAGTGCCACAGAAAAGATACCGCCCGCCTTCGGCGGGTAAGGGTGAAAAGGCGAGGTAAGAGCTCACCAGTTTTCCGGGTGACCGGAAAAGCTTGGTAAACCCCATCCGGAGCAAGACCGAATAGGAGGACATTAAGGGTGGCCCGCCCGTCGTCCTCGGGTTGTGTCGCTCGAGGCAACAGGCAACTGTTGTCCCAGATGAATGATCATCGCCGTCCTTCGGGTGACCGGGGGGCGGGACAGAACTCGGCTTATGATCTGGTCCGTCACCTCATGAAAAAGGGGCATTCGGTGCCACGGCACCGAATGCCCCTTTCCTTGTCCTTTATATTTCCGCCGGCCGATCAGTTTTTCCCGAGCGCTTTTTCCGTTTCCAGAATTTCAAAGGTTGTCTTGATGACCGTATCGGAATTCAGCGACATGCTGTCGATACCGCACTCCACCAGGAACTTGGCAAACTCGGGATAATCGCTGGGAGCCTGGCCGCAGATGCCGATTTTCTTTCCCATCTTGTTGGCCTTCGAGATAGCGATCCGGACCAGATCCATCACGGCCGGGTTTCGCTCATCGAAGATGTGCGCCACCTGGGCGGAATCCCGGTCCAGACCGAGTGTCAGCTGGGTCAGATCGTTTGATCCGATGGAGAATCCGTCAAAGACCTTTCCGAATTCCTCGATCAATACGACATTGCTGGGGATCTCGACCATCATGTAAATCTCGAGACCGTCTTTGCCCTGGACAAGGCCGTTTTCTTTCATGACTTCCACCACCCGCTTTCCCTCGTCAACGGTACGGCAGAAGGGGATCATGAGCTTGACGTTGGTGAGGCCCATCTCTTCCCGGACCTTTTTCATCGCTTTGCACTCCAGCATGAAACCGTCCCGATACTTTTCGTCGTAATAACGTGATGCCCCGCGCCATCCGATCATGGGGTTCTCTTCCTGGGGCTCAAAATAGGAGCCGCCCAGCAGGTTGGCATACTCATTGCTCTTGAAGTCGCTCATCCTGACGATGACGTCGTTGGGGTAAAAGGCCGCACCGATTTTGGCAACTCCCTGTGCCAGCTTGTCCACGAAGCAGTCGCTCTTGTCGTCATACCCTTTGGTGAGCTTTTCGATTTCCGCTCTCACCTTCGGGTCGGTTACTTTCTCGAACTGGATCAGCGCCATGGGATGGAGCCGGATGTTGTTGATGATGAACTCCAAACGCGCCAGGCCGACGCCGTCATTGGGAATTGCCGCCGTTCCGAAAGCGATGTCCGGATTGCCCACGTTCATCATGATTTTTGTCCGGGGCCGGACGAGATTCTTCGCATTGATCCGCTGGACATCGAATCTGAGAATGCCCTCGTAAACCTTTCCAATCTCTCCCTCCGCACAGGAGACGGTGGCATGCTTGATTCCCAGCAGGGCCTTGGTACCGTTTCCAGTCCCCACGATGCAGGGGACGCCCAGCTCGCGGCTGACGATGGCGGCGTGGCAGGTCCGGCCCCCTTTGTTGGTGACAATCGCCGCAGCGATCTTCATGACCGGTTCCCAGTCCGGGTCGGTCATTTCGGTGACCAAGACCTCTCCTTTCTTGAAGTTTTTGATCTCTTCCACGGATTTGATGACGTTGACGGGGCCGGCGCCGATTTTGGATCCCACGCTGGTTCCCGTGACAAGCGGTTCCTTGGATTCCAGCAGGACGTAACTTTCCAGGACATTGACGTCCTTCTGGGACTGGACCGTTTCCGGTCTTGCCTGAAGAATGAAAAGGTCGCCGGTCTTGCCGTCTTTTCCCCACTCGATATCCATGGGTTTGAAGTAACCGGCCTGAGCCGAATAATGGTCCTCGATGATGGCCGTCCAGCGGGCCAACTGCAAAATCTCGTCATCGTTGAGGCAGAAACGCTCGCGGTCCTGCTCGGGGACGGGAATGGTTTCGGTGGCGTCCTCACCCCCTGCCTTCGCGTAAATCATTTTGATCTCTTTGGCACCCAGCTTTTTCTGGATGATCGGCCTGTGGCCGGTCTTCAGCGTCGGCTTGAAGACAAAAAACTCGTCGGGGTTGACGGAGCCCTGAACCACCGTTTCACCGAGGCCGTAGGCGCCGGTGATCAGGATCGCGTTCTTGAAACCGGATTCGGTGTCGATTGAAAAGATGACGCCCGACGCGGCCAGATCGGAACGGACCATTTTTTGAACGCCAATAGACAGGGCGATCGAGAGATGGTCGAATCCCTTGTCGACCCGGTAGGACATCGCCCGGTCCGTGAACAGGGAGGCGAAGCATTTTTTGCAGGCTTCGATCAGAGCTTTCTTCCCGGTTACATTCAGGTAGGTTTCCTGCTGCCCGGCAAAGCTCGCATCGGGAAGGTCCTCCGCCGTCGCCGAGCTTCTGACGGCCACGTCCGTGTCCGGTCCGTATTCATCGCACAGCTTCCCGTAAGCCTTGATGATTTCATCTTCCAGGTCCTTCGGGAAAGGTGCGTTGTAGATCAGGGAACGGATCTGCTGGCCCTTCCGCTTCAGGTTTTCCAGATCGTGCGTGTCCAGATCGGAAAGGGTCTTCTTCATTTCGTCAAAGATTCCGGCGGATTTCAGGAGATACCGATAAGCGTAGGCGGTTACGGCGTAGCCGTCCGGGATGCTGACCCCCTTGGGGCTCAGTTCTCGTCTCATTTCGCCGAGCGAGGCGTTTTTCCCTCCGACCTGCGGAATGTCGGCCAGTTCGAGTTCATCAAACCACAATACCAGCTTATTGTCTTTCATGGATTTTTCCTCCTGAATGAAGTGACGTCATGAAAAAGAGTCCTGTTGATTGGACGGCGAACGTCTAACAAATATGGCGCTTCAAGTCAAATGCAAATATCGAAGTTTTGAAGGCAGCAGGCACCATTTCCGGCTCACGGCCGTGCCGCAGAGAAAATCGGGCGGGACAAAAAAAGGCCGGAAGTTTTGGCTTCCGGCCTTTGGGGATTTATTTGTCTTCCTCCTCCTCATCATCGTAGAACTGACCTTCTCCTTCGGAGCCTCTGGGGATTTCAGCTTCGATGGATCGCGTGATTCCCCTGGCGAGAAGGGCCAGTATGAGGAACAGGACGACGACCGAGACCGTGAGGATGAGAATGATCGTCGTCGTCCAGGCCTTGGCCTCCTTGTCGATTTTCTTTGTCGTCTGGCTTGCCAATTCGTTGAATTTCTCAACGTCGACGCCCATGCCGATCCACCCGAATCCGCCCGGTTCGGGCGTCTCTTTCGTGAAAAATTTAATGGGCGCGTATGCCACGAACTTCGTGTGGCCTCCGAATTTGTATGTCTTGATGCCGGACTTGCCGGCAGCCGCATCCTTTGTCACCTCCGGAAGATTCGGGTCCATGAAGGACAGCATATTCAAATTGAGCACTTCCTGACCCTTCTTGGTCAGTTCCGTGGAAGTGGCTTGCGTGAGTGCCGGCACGGGCGTTCCGTCCGGGGAAAGCCCCCCAATATGATAGTCGTTGGGGTGGGAGATGATCACGCCTTTGCTGTCGACCATAAACGCGTAATTTCCCGTTGCGGCATCCGCTTCAAAAACCGGCGTTGCCTGTGTCGGAATGATGTGGTCTGTAAAACTGGCCAGATGCCGATAATCCATAGCCAGCGCGATGACGCCATCGAAGCCCGCCTGGCTGAATAGCGGCGTTGCAAAGCGGACGATCCCGGAGAAGCGCTTGCCCTTCTCGAAGTCCGTCCGGTTCACATACCATCCTGTTACCGGACCCACATAAACCTCACCTTTGTTCAGATTTTTCGCTTTGGCGAAATATTCCTCGCTTTTGTAGGTCGTATTCGCCGGATTGCTCACATTGACCAGTCTTGCCTTGGATACGATTTCCCCGTTGGCGATCTTGATCTGCTCGTTGCCATTCTTGTCAATGAGGGTCATCTCGATGTAAAGGGGGGAAGCTACCTGCACGATGCCGTCCTTGTCCTTTATCCACAGAAGTTTCTTGTTCTCATTGACGAATTTTTTGAATGCCGCCTCGCTCGCCGGGAGAATGGTTGCAACGAGGGTGTCCTTCTGACGCTCACTGAGAAAATTGGCAACCTCGCCTGCCGTGTTTATGGCCCGAATCTTGATTTCTTCCTGAGATTTCTGGTCGAGGACAACAACTGCTCCTTCTTTTACTGTAACCCCTAATTTGAAGATGCCGTTGGCGATCAGAATAGCCATCAGTGATAAGGGGATTACGATAAGCAGGAAGAATACTCTCGCTACAGT
>CAYWTL010000015.1:0-37788 GCA_964460245.1 uncultured Syntrophaceae bacterium
GAGCCGCACAAAAACCTCACGGACGGCGCGGGAAAGGCCCTCATCCATGGTGAAGCGCTCGCGCGACCAGTCGCAGGAACACCCCAGCCGCTTGAGCTGATTGATGATCACCCCGCCGTATTTTTCCTTCCATTGCCAGACCCGCTCAATGAATTTTTCCCGGCCCAGATCATGGCGCGTCAGGCCCTCCCTGGCCAGCTCCTGCTCCACCACATTCTGGGTGGCAATCCCGGCGTGATCGGTCCCCGGCATCCAGAGCGCATTGTATCCCTGCATCCGCTTGAAGCGCGTCATGATATCCTGAAGGACGTTGTTCAGGGCATGCCCCATGTGGAGCATGCCCGTCACGTTCGGGGGGGGGATGACGATGGAGAACTGCTTTTTTTCGCTGACGTCCTGCGCCCGGAACAGATCCTGGTCCATCCAGTACCGGTACCACTTCGCCTCCGCTTCACGCGGCTCATAAACCTTGCTCAAAGCCCCTGTCTTCATCGGTTTTCTCCACGGTGTTGATCGCAACGGCTCGGGAACGCGCACCCGGGCAGACTTTCCCCCCGGACAACGGGAATGGGTTCCATCTCCTTGCCACCCCCGCCTCCCGATCCGGCAAAGGCGAGTTCACTGACTCGGGTGAAATCCCCTGCGCTGTAACGGCACAGTAAGCTATCCGCATGCGTTTTTTAAGTCAAGAAATTTCACGTGAAGCGGCGGCCTCCGTCCGGGGATGACAGAAAGGAATCGACTTTTTCATCCAGCGCATCCCCGTCGCCGGGTCGAAACCACGTCATCTCCCGGTCCGCGCCGAACCAGGTCACCTGCCTTTTCGCGTAGTGCCGGGTGTCGCGCTTGAGCAGACGCAGCGCTTCCGAAAGGTCAAAGTCCCCCCTCAGGTGGCGGACCATGTGCCGGTAACCCAAAGACTGCATCGGTTTCAGCGATGCGTCATAACCCTTGTCCAGAAGGCTCTGAACCTCCCCGACCAGCCCCGCTTCGATCATCCGCTCCGCCCTGCGGTCGATCCTTTCATACAGATCATCCCGCTCCGGCGCGAGCCCGACGCGCATCGCCTCATAGGGCTGATCCCCGAACCGGTGCGCCTCCTGCTTCTCCGTGATGGACTGGCCGCTCGCCTCCAGCACCTCGAGCGCCCGAATGATGCGGACCGTATCGTTCGGCTGAATCCGGGCGGCCGCTTTTTCGTCGACGCTCCTCAGTTTCTCGTGGAGACAGGCCTTCCCGTGCCGGGCTTGTAACGCTCGATAGAAGGCCCTCAGCTCCTCGTTCGCGTCCGGTCCGTCGAACAGACCGCCCAGCAGGGTCCGAATGTAGAGTCCGGTCCCGCCGACCACGAAGATGGGCTTTTTCGAAAGGTGCAGGTCCCGGATGACGATGCGGGCATGCCGCACGAACTTGCCGGCGCTGAAGGGTTCGTCCGGATCGGCCACATCGATCAGGTGATGCGGGATCCGCCGTCTTTCCGAAAGCGTGGGCTTGGCCGTCCCGATGTCCATGTGCCGGTAAACCTGCATGGAGTCGGCGCTGATGATCTCCCCGCCATGCGATCGGGCAAGACGGACGGCCAGGCCCGTCTTGCCCGCTCCGGTCGGGCCGGCAATGACGATCAGCCGCGGCATTTGAGAAACAGGGGTCATCTGCGCTTGAACATTTTTTCCAGCTCTTTTCGATCCAGGATCACATAAACCGGCCTGCCGTGGGGACATGTCGAAGAGAAGGGTGTCCGGTCCAGGTCCGCGCACAGGGCGGCCACTTCGGCGGGACTGAGGGACTGGCTGGCCTTGACGGCGCCGCGGCAGGCCAGAAGCCTGACGATCTCATCCTGCCGCCCCTGCACGCTCAGCGTCCGCCCCGTTTCCGAGAACGCCTCCAGGGCGTCCCGGACGACCATCCGTACATCTTCATGGCCAAGGACGGCCGGTACGGATCGAATGACGATGCTGTCTCCGCTGAATGGCTCCATCTCGATCCCCACCCTTTCAAACACCGGGACTACATCCTGAAGTGTGGCGGAATCCTTCGGCGTCAGGTGAATGACCTCCGGGATCAGCAGGCGCTGCCCTGGGATTTTCTCGCCCTTCCGGCTTTTCGCAAACCGCTCGAAAAGGATTCTTTCGTGGGCGGCGTGCTGATCCATGATCACCAGATGTTCACCGCCGGAAACAATTCCGGAAAAAAGGAGATAGGTCCCGGCAAACGAGCCGATGAAGGCGAGACCGGCGAACTCGAACGGACTCCGCTCCGGGGACGGGGCGGCTTCCCCGTTCTCCGGCAGGCCCGGGGCATCGGGCGGAACATCCGGCTGTCCGGTTTGCGGCGACGCGTCGAAACGGAGCTTCTCCCGCCCCGCCGACAGGGTGTAGCGCTTCAAGGCCTCCTCCACGCGCTCGCGATATCCCGCAAGCCGCGTGAGTGTCGCAGACGGAGCGAAGGCGGGAGGCTTCCCGCCCGACAGACCCGCACCGGAAAGGGTCCGACTCGCGGATTCGACGATAAACCGGTATATTTCCCGCGGCTGACGGAAGCGCACCTCCATTTTGGCGGGGTGGACGTTCACGTCGACCTCCTCCGGGGGCAGGGTGAGCGACAGCACCGCCGACGGATACCGCTTCGCCTCGATCACGTTTCGGTATGCGGTCATGATCGCGTGGTTCAGCAGATAGTCCCGGATATAGCGGCGGTTAACGTAACAGTATAGGTTCCTGCTGTTGGAACACGTGTAGTCCGGCCCGGACAGGAAGCCGCCGATCCTCGTTTTCCCCTCCGTGGCTTCCACGGGCACGAGACGATCCGTGAAATCGACCCCGAGGATCAGGGCGATCCGTTCCGATACATCCGCCGTGGCCGGGATTTTCAGAATTTCCCGACCTCCGGCGATCACCTGGATCCGGACGGTCGGGCAGCACAGGGCCGTCCGCGTGATGACGTCGATGCAGTGTCCCTGCTCCGTCGCCTCGGATTTCAGAAATTTCCGGCGCACCGGAACCGGATCGAAAATCCGGCTGACCGTGATCGTCGTTCCGTCCGGGCTGCCCGTATCGGAGATTTCCTCGACCCGTCCGGCCGAGACGACGATCCGCGTGCCGGAGAGCCGGCCCCTCTTTTTGGTGATCATCTCGACGCGGGCGATGGACGCGATGCTGGGAAGCGCCTCCCCCCGGAAACCGAAGGTCTGCACCCTGTAGATATCGTCGAACTCGCAGATCTTGCTGGTGGCGTAACGTTCGAAGGCCTTCGTCACATCGGACGGTTCGATGCCCCCGCCGTTGTCCGACACGCGGATCGATCCGCAGCCTCCCCCGATCAGCTCGATGCGGACATCCGTGGCCCCCGCATCCAGCGCGTTTTCCAAGAGCTCCTTCACGATGGAAGCCGGCCGTTCGACGACTTCTCCTGCGGCGATCTGGTGCGTCAGGGCTTCCGGCAATACGACGATCTTACCGCTCACTCAAGACTCCTCCTCCTCGAAACCATGTCATGACCGACTCCTCCTCCCCTTCGCCGAAGCGCGGTCCGGATGCGCATCCCCGCCGCAGCCTGCGGGTTCGGCAGGGCCCGCCGCGAAGGCCTTCATTCAGTACCGGACTTCCTTCAGAAACAGCCCGTGCGCCGGCGCCGTGATGCCGCCGCACCGGCGGTCTTTCGCCTCCATGATCTGCCGCAGCTCCGGCAGGGTCCTTTTTCCCCTGCCCGCATCCACCAGCATCCCCACAATGCCTCTGACCATGTATCTCAGAAAGCCGTCCGCCTCGATTTCAATGCGGATCAGGCTGCTCGCATCCGCCTCGATCCGGATGCCGTTGATCGTGCGGATGCGATCGGGGGCATCGGTGTGGGTGGAGCAGAACGACGAGAAATCGTGCGTCCCTTCGAAGAGGCTCGCGGATTCGCGCATCATGCCGAGGTCGAGCCGTACCGGCACAAACCAGGCATAGTGCCGGAACAGCGCCGGACGGACGGGTCGGTTATGGATCCGGTAGAGATAAATCTTGCTTTTTGCGTCGTAGCGGGCGTGAAAGGAGGCATCCATTTCCCTCAGGTCCCGAATCGCGATATCCGCGGGCAACAGGCTGTTGAGCCCGTTGCGGAGACTGAACGCCGCAATGGATGATCCCGTCCGGAAATGCGCCACCTGGCCCAGAGCATGAACGCCGGCATCGGTCCGCCCCGATCCGATCACACGGGCCGATTCTCCCGTCATAACGGCAATCTTCTCCTCCAGGACCTGCTGAATGGACAGGCCGTTTTTCTGGCGCTGCCAGCCGTGATAGTTCGACCCGTCATATTCGAGCGTCATCCTGATGTTGCGCGTCATGGCCCCGCCCCGGGGAGGAAGAATGTCCGGATTGAAAACAGCAAAAAAGGGGAAGATGATCTTCCCCTTCTGCATGGTCTATCGCCGCATGTGGATTAAGCCCCGCCGCAGGTTTCCAGCGCCTGGATGGCCGGCAGGACCTTGCCCTCCAGAAGCTCCAGGGACGCTCCGCCACCTGTGGAAATAAACGTGATCTTGTCGCTCTCTCCGGTCTTGTGGACGGCGACATCCGTATCCCCGCCGCCGACGATCGTCATGGCATAGGAATTGGCGACGCTGTGGACCAGCGCGGCGGTCCCCCTTCCGAATGCATCGATCTCGAAAACGCCCATCGGCCCGTTCCATACGATGGTCTTGGCGTTGCTCAGCGCTTCCGTGAAAAGCGTGATGGTCGCGGGACCGATGTCCAGTCCCATCCAGTGCCCGTTGATCTCCTGGACCGGCACGATCTTGGTTTCCGCCTCCGCGCTGATCTCCTCCGCGATCACGCAGTCGACGGGCAGGTACATCTTGACCCCCAGTTTACTTGCCGTTTCCATCACCTGCAGCGCCTTTCCGATCAGGTCGTCCTCGACGATCGAACGGCCGACGCCGTATCCCAGGGCCTTGAGAAAGGTGAACGCCATCCCGCCGCCGATGATCATCTTGTCCACCTTCTCGATCAGATTGACCAGAGCCTCCAGTTTCCCGGACACTTTCGATCCGCCGATGATCGCGACGAACGGTCTGGCCGGTTTCTCCACCGCCCTCTTCAGGTAGTTCAGTTCCTTCTTGATCAGAAAACCGGCACCGCAAACCTTGACGAATTTGGTGATGCCCACATTGGATGCGTGGCTGCGGTGAGCATTGCCGAATGCATCGTCCACATAGACTTCGGCAAGACCGGCCAGCTCTTTCGCGAAGCCGTCGTCGTTTTTCTCCTCTTCAGGATGGAAACGGAGGTTTTCCAGGAGAATGATGTCTCCGGGCTTCATGGTTTCCACCAGCGCCCTCACTTCGGGGCCGACGCAGTCGCCCGTCAGGATCACCTCCTTGTTCAGAAGCCGGGACAGCCGCTTCGCGACCGGGGCCAGACTGAACTGGGACTGGACCTTCCCCTTGGGCCGCCCGAGGTGCGAAGCGATGATGATTTTTGCGTTTTCATCCAGGGCGTGATTGAGGGTGGGCAGGACCGCCCGGATCCGGGTGTCGTCGGTAATTTTCAAGTTGCCGTCCAAAGGGACGTTGAAGTCAAAGCGGAAAAAGACCCGCTTCCCCTTGATGTCCAATTCATCGATAAATTTCATTGATCCTCCTTGCAACTTTTCACCAAACATGGTATGAGGCGCGCCGATCATCGGCTGAGCATGAGGCGGCAAAGGCGACCGTGCTTTCGATGTCCGGTTCAGGTACGGAAAAGGTTCCGGAGAGGCACTCAAAAGCGGATGTCATATAACGCACCGGGGCAATCCGGTCAAGACAGAAATCAGCCCCTGCCGATTCTGTCCGATCCGATCCTGTCACCACACAAAGTGATTTTATATCAATAAGATAAGGAGAAGGAAACGGTTATGGAAAAAGAGCAACCCAAGGGAACGCAGGCAAAAATCCAGTCATTTGAGGCCAGGAAAGACGCCTTGATGAAGATGGGCGGAGAAAAGATGATCACCAAACAGCATGAACTGGGAAAGATGACGGCCCGGGAAAGGCTGGATCTTTTTTACGACAAGGGCACATTTCAGGAGGTTCAGCTCTTCGTCAAACATCGTTCGCAGCTCTTCGGACTGGACAAGAAAGAAATCAATGCCGACGGCGTCATCACCGGCTTCGGAAAGGTCAACGGCCGGACAGTTTTCGCCGCCGCGCAGGACTTTACCAGCTCGGGCGGCAGCCTGGGGGAGATGCACGCGAGAAAGATCTGGAAAATCATGGATATGGCCCTTGACGCCCGAAAACCGTTCGTATCGCTGAACGACTCCGGGGGCGCCCGCATTCAGGAAGGCGTGCCGGCGCTGGACGGCTATGGCGGCATTTTTTACCGGAACACCATCGGCTCCGGCTACATTCCCCAGATCACGGCCATCATGGGACCGACGGCAGGCGGCGCCGTCTATTCCCCGGCGCTGACGGACTGGGTTTTCATGGTGAAAAAGAGCAGCTACATGTACATTACCGGCCCCGACGTCATCAAGGCCGTGATCGGCGAGGAAGTCACCCACGACGAACTGGGTGGAGCCGTGGCGCATGCCTCCAAGAGCGGCGTCTGCCATTTCGCGACGGAAAACGACGAGGACTGCATCCACAAGGTCAAGGCACTGCTCTCCTACCTGCCGGACAGCTGCCACAGCCCGATTCCGGTCGCGAACTGCACCGACAGCCCGGACCGGGAATGCCCGGAACTGGACGGAATCATACCGGACAAGGCGACGCGCGGCTACGACATGAAAAAAGTGGTCATGGCCGTGGCGGACGGCGGCGAGATCTTCGAACCCCACGAACTGTGGGCCAAGAATATGCTGGTGGCCTTCATCCGGATCATGGGCCGGACGGTGGGGGTCATTGCCAACAACCCGAAATTCGGGGCGGGCGTTTTGGACGTCAACGCCTCCGACAAGGCATCCCGCTTCATCCGCTTCTGCGACGCCTTCAATATCCCCCTGCTGACCTTTGCGGACGTTCCCGGATATATGCCCGGCACCAATCAGGAATGGTCGGGCATCATCAGCCACGGCGCCAAGCTCCTTCATGCCTACTCGGAAGCCACGGTCCCGAAAATCACCGTGGTCACCCGCAAGGATTACGGCGGGGCCTACATCGGGATGTGCAGCAAATACCTGGGTGCTGATTATGTCATGGCCTGGCCGTCCGCGGAAATCGCCGTCATGGGGGCGGAGGGAGCCTGCAACATCGTCTATCGCCGGGAAATCTCCTCGGCGCCGGATCCCGCGGCAAGGCGCGCGGAACTGGTGGCTTCCTATGAAGACCAGTTCAACAATCCCTATTTTGCGGCCAGCATGGGCATCATCGAAGAAATCATCGTTCCGCGGGACACCCGGAAACGCGTGGCCGTTATTCTCGATGCGCTGAAGGACAAGAGCGAGGTCCGGCTGCCGAAAAAGCACAACAACATTCCGCTTTAAAGAAATCTCTTCAGAAGCCCGGAATGCCGTTCACCGGGAGGCGGTCAGCGATTGGAATGAGGCCGGTCGCTGACCGCCTCCTCGAGCCTGAACAAAAGAGAGGCGCGACTCAGAAGGGGGAAGATCTTTCCCAGTTCGGGACCGCGCGTCTTCCCGGTCACGGCGGCCCGGATGGGCAGGAAGAGCTTCTTTCCCTGAAATCCCGTCAAGGCGCGAATCGTTGCGGTTGCGTTCCCGTAGAAGCCCTCGCCCAGATCCTCGAGCCGCTCCAGCGCTTCCCGCAGCCGCCGGACGACAACCTGAGCATCATCCTGTCTCAGGACCTGACGGGCTTCCGTCGAAATGGCGAACTTCTCGTCAAAAAAGATATCGATGTGCGGGCCGATGTCCGAAAGCGTCGCCAGATCGTCCCGGACCGCGTCCACCACCCTCTGCAGCCATGAAAAATCCAGACGGTCGACATCGTAGCCCGCGGCCCGAATGAAGGGCAGCAGCCGCTCGGTCAGAAGGTGAAGGTCGGTCTGTCTGATATAAAGGCCGTTGAGCCATTTCAGTTTTTCCTCATCGAAAATCGCGCCGCTCTTTCCAGCCCTGTCCAGCGTGAATGCGGCCGCGATTTCCTCCGGGGAGCAGACTTCCCGGCCCGTGCCGAGGGAACCGCCCAGCAGCGAAAGGTAATTGAGAAGCGCTTCCGGAAGGATCCCCTTTTCCCTGAACGCCCGTACGGCGACCGATCCGTGGCGCTTGCTCAGCTTGGAGCGGTCTTTCCCCAGGATGAGGGAGTGATGGGCGAACTGGGGCGGCGTGAATCCGAGCGCTTGATAGATGAGCAGTTGCAGGGCCGTATTGGAGAGGTGGTCCTCTCCCCGGATGACGTGGGAGATCCGCATCAGATGATCATCGACGACGGCGGCAAAATTGTAGGCGGGTATGCCGTTGGAGCGGACGACGATGAAATCTCCCATCGCCTCGGCGTCGAACTTCATGGCGCCGCGGATCAGATCCCGAAAGGCGATCTGTCCCGTTCCCACCCGGAAGCGGTAGGATGGCCGTCTTCCCGCCGCCTCCAGACTTTTCCTGGCATCGGAGCTCAGGTTCCTGCACCGGCCCATGTAGCGGGGCGCCATTTTCCTGAAAAGCAGCTCGTCCCGCTCGGCTTCCAGTTCCTCCTCGGTGCAGTAGCAGGGGTACACACGACCGGCGTCGGTGAGCTTTTTCAGGAAAAGCGCGTAGAATTCACCCCGTTCACTCTGTCGGTAGGGTCCGCAGGGCCCGCCCCTGTCCGGGCCCTCATCCCAGCCGATGGAGAGCCATTCCAGGTCTTCCCGAATCCCGGATGCGAATGCTCCGGTCGTGCGGAGCGGATCGGTATCCTCGATGCGGAGGATGAAATCGCCGCCGTAGCGTCTGGCATACAGCCAGTTGAACAGAGCCGTTCTGGCATTGCCCACATGAAGATCACCGGTGGGGGAAGGCGCAAACCGGACCCTCGGCCTTGCGGAAGTCATGCAATCCCCTTCCGCTTGACCGTCGCAACAACGTGGGCGGCAACCCCTTCCCGACGGCCCGTGAAGCCCATCCCTTCATTCGTCTTTGCCTTGACGCTCACAAGCTCCGTGCCGATATTCAACGCCTTCGCGATGTTCAGGCAAATCTTGTCAATGTACGCCGAAAGCCTCGGTTTCTCCAGGATGACGGTCGCATCGATGTTGTGGACCTGAAATCCCTTTTCTTCACCGATTGCCCGTACCCGTTCGAGCAGTCGCAAACTGGAAATACCCCTGTAGCGCGGGTCCGTATCGGGGAAATGATGTCCGATGTCCCCGGCGGCCATTGCGCCCAGAATCGCATCGCAGACTGCGTGGACAAGGGCATCCGCATCGGAATGACCTTCCAGGCCCTTGTCGTGGGGAATTTCCACCCCGCCGAGCACGAACCGTCTTCCCACCACCAGGCGGTGGCTGTCGTAACCCAAACCGGCCCTCATGTCCTCTTCCCCTTCCGTGCCCCGATCAGGAACTCGGCCAGCAGCAGATCCCCCCGTGTCGTGATTTTGATGTTTTCATCGGTCGCCGAAACCATTCGGACCGGATGCCCCATCCGTTCAACCAAGGAGGCGTCATCCGTCCCGTAAAAACGATCCTGACAGGCCCGGCGATGGGCTTCGAGGATGACCGCCCGACGGAAGGCCTGCGGGGTCTGGGCCAGCCACAACGCCCGCCGGTCCACCGTTTCCAGGACGCATCCTTCCCCATCCACGCGCTTGACCGTCTCCTTGACCGGCACGCCGGCCGTGGCCGCCCCATGGGCAGCCGCTTCCCGAATGATCAGACGGATCAGGCGGTTTGAAATGAACGGTCGAACGCCGTCATGGATCAGCACGATGTCGCAGTCGTCGCCCAAGGCATCCAGGCCGTTCTTGACCGAATCCTGCCGTTCGCACCCTCCGCCGAGAACCCGGCTGACCTTGGAAAGACCGTACGGCGCCAGCAACCGTGACCGGACCCGGCGAACATCTTCCGGGGGCACGACCAGCACAATGTCATGAACCAGCGGCGAACGCTGAAAGACTTCGATGGTATGGACAAGGACAGGACGGCCGCCGACGGGCAGGTACTGCTTGGGCAGGCGGCTGTTGATCCTTTGTCCCGACCCGCCGGCGGGGATAATGACGACATTTTTCATCCCAGATCAATCCCGCTGATGACCGAGCCATAAAAAAGCCCGGGATTTCGGACTTCCCGGGCTCTCCCGACAGGGCTATCTGGCGTTCATTCCGTAAACTTTCTTCTCGGGCTGCGCCCCCTTGAGTTCCGAGAAGATCATCCTGCCGGCGGTCGTCTGGAGCACGCTGGTCACCAGCACGTCGACACTGGACCCCTGATGCTTCTGGGCGTTATCGACGATGATCATCGTCCCGTCATCCAGGTAGGCTACGCCCTGACCGGGTTCCTTCCCCTCCTTGATGATCTTGACCGTCATGCTCTCTCCGGGCAGCACAACCGGTTTCAGGGCATTGGCCAGTTCATTGACATTCAGGATTTTAATGCCCTGAAGCTCCGCAACCTTGTTCAAGTTGAAATCGTTGGTAAGGATCTTGGCATTCAACTTTTTCGCCAGAGCCACCAGTTTCGCATCCACTCCCTTCAGCTTCGGGAAATCATGATCGCTGATTTCGATGTTCACACCCACGCCTCTCTGCATGCGATTCAGGATGTCCAATCCGCGCCTACCCCGCGACCGCTTCATGGCGTCGGCGGAATCGGCAATGTACTGCAACTCGTCGAGTACGAAGCGAGGCACGATCAGATTGCCCTGCAGAAACCCGGTGTCCGCAATGTCGGCGATCCGGCCGTCAATGATGACGCTGGTGTCGACAATGCGCACATCACCGCTTTCCTTTTGCTGGCCCAGACCGAAAAAACTGAACTCTTCGATCTTCTTGGATCCGATCAAAAGGCCGAGATAGGCCATGATGCCCGTCAACAGGGTGTAGATCCATGGCACGATCTGCTGCTTTTCCATGATGTTGCTGACAAAATTCAAGCCATAGGCCATCAGGAAAGCGATCACCAGGCCGACGATCATGCCGACCACGCCGCCGAATATGATCCGAAGGGAAACCTTCCGAATCGCCTCTTCAATATGGATAACAAATAAGGAAACCAAGAAACCTGAAATTAATCCGATCAAAGCAACGGGAAAACCATAATAGTTGTAGGCAATGAAAAGACCGCTCAGGGAACAGGCCAACACCAACAGAATCCGTACAATCATTCAAATCACCTCCTTTCCTTTTAGAATTTTGTCGTTTCGTTTCACCACAGGATGAAGCGATTCACTGAATCGTAAATATCTTCTTGAGATCCTGCTCGATTTTCGTTTCCTCGGAATTGCTGGCCACCGAGATTTCCTTGATGAGCAGGCTTTTTGCCGTATCCATCATCTTCCTTTCCCCGAAGGAAAGATTCTTGTCGCTCTTCAGTATGAACAGATCTCTCAAGACCCGGGCGATTTCGAAGACC
This sequence comes from uncultured Syntrophaceae bacterium, assembly GCA_964460245.1. Lineage (GTDB taxonomy): Bacteria > Desulfobacterota > Syntrophia > Syntrophales > Fen-1087 > JAXDBM01. Next base: position 11,475 of record CAYWTL010000015.1, read on the forward strand.
GACCCGGTCTTGATCTTTTCGAGATACTCCCGGTATCTTTTATTCCAGGTTTGCTTGTCGATCGTGACATCCTTGTTTCTCAGAATCGCGTATACCTTGGGGATCTCCGCCCGGTCAATCACGCCCCGAAGACCGACCGCATCCGCTCCGTCCATCGGAATCATGATTTTCATGCCGTTCCCCATGATCTTCATGACGTAAAACAACTGCCGGTTTCCCATAATTTCCCTGTTTTCGATCGCTTCGATGACACCCACGCCCTGCGCCGGGTATACCGCCAAATCTCCTACCTTGAACATCTTACATACCACCTGCCATTTTAATTTTGAACCATAGAACTTACTACACTTTCGTGAAATTGTCAATTTGTTTTTCATATGTAATGATGCATCAGCTTGAACAGATCCTGCTCCAGCCGTCCCGGTTCCCCGTTTGCGTATTCATCGACAATCTGTTTCAACCGGGCATACGTTTGCCGGTCCGCCAGGTCATCCAGTTTTCGATAGATGCCCCTTCTCCTTCCGATTCGGTAGATGAGGCGGTCGTTGGACGGGAGTCGGAAATACCGGTCGATCACGGCTAGCAGTCTGTCCTTGTCTTCCGGCAGCCTTCCCTCCAGCTCTTCGAGGAGATTCAGGATGTGATCGCTGACGAGCATGCTTTCAATTCCCTCCAGACACGCGATGAAGCACCGGATCTCCCGCAGGACGTCCTCGTCGCAAAGCGGCGTGAACAGGCCGCTGCGCATCATTCCATCGAGATCCGTGCCCCGGACGACGTGCAGGGAACGCAGGCGGATGAAATCCGGGTTGATCTGGTTGAGAACCCTCGCCGTTTCCTCGGCGTGCTCCTTCGACCAGCGTGTGCCGCCCAGTCCCGGAATGACGTATTCCGACAGCGATATCCCCGCTTCGACGATCCTTTTCCCCCCTTCCACATGTTCAGCCGCCGTCGTCCCTTTCCGAATGAACGCCAGAAGCGGATCATATCCGCTTTCCATGCCGATATGGATTCTCGACAACCCGGCCGCTCGCAGACTTTTCAGCTCTTCCACCGATTTTCTGGCGGCGGTCTTAGAACGGCAATAGGATGTTATTCTTGTCACCTGTGGAAACGTTTCTTTAATGTAATTAAGAATCTCCACCATGTCAGCCGTTTTGACGATCAGGGAATTGGCATCCTGCAGGAAAACGGATTCGCCCCCGTAGTAGAGCCACGCGGCGACGGATCGATAGCCGTCGCGGGACAACCCGTCGTGATTCCAGATGCGGTCGATCACATCCCCCGTGACGCGGCCCCCCTCCCCCATTTTCCAGGAAAGCGACCGGATTTCAGCGGCAATATTACCGGCGGTCCGGATGTCTTTCTTGACCTCCTCCACCGTCCTGAGCGCAAAGGTCGTGTCACGATAGGAATTGCAGAAGGCGCACTTGTTCCAGGGGCAGTTCCTCGTCACCCGGATCAGCAGGCTTCCGGCTTCGCTGGGGGGCCGAATCGGCCCCTGTTCAAAAGACAAATCCTTCATGAAATCCTCATCAGAACGATTCCGTTCCAGGCTGCCGTTTTTCGATTCAGGGTAGAAAAAACATGGGGTTGCGTGCCTTGTTTTTATGGCGGATTTCGAAAATCATCCCGGACTCCCCCTTTTTTTCAAACGAACCCGTCATGCCGATCTGGACGCCCTTTTTGAGATGATCGTCCAGTTTGACGTTTATCCGGCCCAAGTGGGTGTAGACCGTCGCATATCCGTCCTCATGCTTCATGATGATCGTCTCTCCGTAATCCTTCAGGGGGCCCGAAAAGATGATCGTTCCGTCTGCCGCGGCGACCACGGGCAGACCCGGCTTGGCGGCGATGGTGATTCCGTTGTAATACATGCCGTTCGGCTGAATCCCGAACCGCGAAACGACCCTGCCCCGGACCGGCCAGATGAAGCGTTTGCGATCAAAGCGCAGGGATTCCGGTTCACGCTTGCCGGCCTCCGAATCCGTTTTCTGTTCCGGCGCACTTTCCAAGACCGGCTTCGGCTGCTCATGGGGCAGGGCCGCCGGCGCCTCCCGGTCCGCACGCTTGTACACCGCTGCCGCTTCTCCGGATGCGTCCTTCCGAGGGGTATCCTTCGCCCTCGGGGAAGTCCCGGCGACGGCAGGGGCTTCCCCTTCTGCCATCAGGCGGTCCATGTCCCTTCTGGGTTTGATTCGAATCGTCGTGGAAGCCGGCTGGTTGTCGGCCAGCGGCCGCTCCTGCACGACTCCCTCTTCCCGGGGCAAGACAAGGATTTCCTTTTTCGGCATCGCGGCAGATTTCTCCGGCGGCCCGGCCATGCGGGGCGTCTTCCCGGGATCCTCGGTTTTCCGGATGGACGGCAGCGACATGACGTCATCGATCACCTGATCCGCATCGGGAATGAAGATAACCCGGTTTGTCTCGATCAGGTTGGGATTGTCGATGTTATTGGCCTCAGCCAGCTCCTGCATGTCGATATGGTAAGCCCGGGCAATGCCGGAGAGCGTCTCCCCGGCCCGGACCAGATGATAAACCCCCTTGGCACGGACGGTTTTGGCCGGCTTGACCTGAGGAGCCGAACAGGCAGACGACAGAAAACCGAGAAACAGCAGAATGACCGCCGCCCAGACTGCGCAAACGGGTCTCCGCAGATATGCCCTCACCCACCCCAACCGTGCTCTCCGATCAGATCGACGAACCGGCATCCGCCGAGGTCTTCCTTCTTGATGTCCAAATTTTTTTCTGACAGGCGCGTCGCCCGGATCAGGGTCTGGGCATACCGGTCACCGACCGGGATGATCAGCCTGCCTCCCGCTTTCAACTGCTCGATGAGAAGAGAGGGGATCTTCGGGGCGCCCGCCGTGACCAGAATCGCGTCAAACGGAGACTCTTCTTTCCAGCCGAACGTTCCGTCCCCAACGCGAATGGCGACATTGTAGGCATTCAGATAATCGAGCATGCGCCTGGCCGAGCCGGCCAGCGACGCGATCCGCTCGATGGAGCAGACCCGATCGGCGAGCTGCGCCAGTATGGCCGTCTGGTAGCCCGACCCCGTCCCGATTTCGAGAACCTTCTCCATTCCCTGCAACGCAAGCGCTTCGGTCATCAGCGCAACAATGTATGGCTGGGAGATGGTCTGCCTTTCCCCGATGGGGAGAGGGTTGTCGTTATAGGCCTGATCCCTCAGGGCCTCTTCCACGAACAGATGCCGGGGGATCGCCTCCATCGCCTGGAGCACGCGGGCATCCCGGATCCCCCTGGAACGGATCTGGGTGTCCACCATCCTCATCCGCTGCTTTCGGTACCGATCCATCAAACGTCCTGCAGATGCCTTTTCCTCGGCGGCACCGCGTAATGCTTTTCGACCCAATGATGACGCCGCATCCCCATCGCTTCTCTCGTTACGATCAGATAATAGTACCGCAGCAGCGCATATTCCCTGGCTCGGTTGTAGAGGTTGATCTCCCCGTTGATCTCACGAATCGTTTGATGACGGGATGCGCTTTCTCCGCTTGGATCTTCCAATTTCCCCAGCCGGCGCAAGCGCATCTCGATCCGGTGCTCGATCCTGCGAAGCTTCTCCAGGGCCTGAGAAACACTGTCACCCGCCCGGCCGAGGACGGCCGCTCTTTCCTGAAGGAATTCCTCCTGAAGAATCTCGTCGGGGCTCTTGCTCACGTTCTGGCGCATCGTGATACGATGTATTCGAATCCCTTCATCCATTCCATTTCATTCCACATAAAATATAGCACTTAACGGCCCAATTTTCAAGCGAATATGTCCTTTGCGGTCGGCTGGTAAGTTTTCCTTTACAGTTCCCGGAAATTTCATTATACGAATCGAAAACCAAAAGAAAACAGGATCAAAGTCAACCGAAATGACGACAGCCCCGAACAACGTGATGTCACAGGCCGTTCGCAAAGCTTACCGGAGCGGTCAGGAAGACGAGACGCTTGAGCCGCTGGTCTTGACCGGAGAAAACAACGGACCGGTCGGCAGGATCCGAAACGGCGACGGGATCATTTTCTACAACATCCGGGGCGAACGGGAAATCGAACTGACACGCAGCCTCACGGAAAGGGCATTTCCCTGCTTTCCGATAGACCGGAATATCCGCTGCCCTTTCGCAACGATGATCGAATACCAGCCCGGCCTCAATGTGCGGGTGGCCTTTTCCCCCACCGAGACGGTGCGCGACACGCTGAGCGAAATCCTGTCCCGCCGGAATCTGAGACAGGCCAAAATCACGGAAGCGGAAAAGGCGGCGCATGTCGGATACTTTCTGGGTGGCAAGCGAAGCGATCCGTTCCCCGGGGAGGAAAGGATCGTGATCCCGACCCGCAAAGACGTCGGTCTTTTCGACGAAGCCCCGGAAATGTCCATCGACGGGATTACCGGCGCCGTCGTCGACAAGTTACGGGATACGGACTGCCACTTCATTTTTGCGAATTTCCCGAACGTGGACGTCGTCGGACACATTGAAAACGAACCGGCGGTCATTCGGGCCATTGAAGCCGTCGACCGCTGCACCGGTCTTGTGGTCGACGAGGCGATCCGTTGCGGCATGACGGTCATCGTCACGGCGGACCACGGGACGGTGGAAAAATGGCGCTATCCCGACGGCGCCATCGATACCGGCCACACGGACAGCCCGGTGCCCTTCGTACTCATCCAGCCGTCCCCGTCGTTCGCTCTGCTCGCCGGCGGAGCACTGACCGACATCGCGCCGACCGTTCTGGCACTCCTGGGCATCCCGAAGCCGTCTGCGATGACGGGGCATTCTCTGATCGAGACTTCTTCGACGGGCGGGCTCAAGTCCGGCGGTCGCCTTCTCCTCCTGCTTCTCGATGGCTGGGGACACAACGAGTCCGTCGAGGGCAACCTGTTCGCCGGGGCCCGGACCCCGACCATGGACCGGCTGATGCGAACCTTTCCCTGGACGACGCTCGCCGCTTCCGGGGAGGCGGTGGGACTCCCCGCAGGCACAGTCGGCAACTCCGAGGCGGGCCACCTGCACATCGGCGCCGGGAGGAGGATCTATGCCGACCGCGTCCGCATTGACCGCGCCATTCAGGACGGCTCCTTTTTCCGGAATGCCGCCTTTCTGGACGTCATGCGGTCCGCCAAAGCGGCGGGCTCGGCGCTTCACCTGATGGGCATCGTCTCCTTTTTCAGCTCCCACGGTTCGCTCCATCACCTTTTGGCGCTCATGGAAATGGCCGGAAAGGAAGGCCTGAAGGACGTTTTCATTCACGCCATGCTGGGCCGGCGGGGCGAGATGCCCGAAAGCGGGGCAAACTACATTCAAAACATCGAGGAAAAGGCGCATGCGCTCGGCCTGGGCCGCATCGTCTCGGTCATCGGACGGTACTGGTCCATGGACCGCGAGGAAAACTGGGACCGGATCGAAAAAACCTACCGGATGCTGGTTTGCGGGGAAGGCACACCCGTTCGGGATTTTTTCTAAACGGGAGAAAGGAAAGGGAGCGAGGCCATGGACATCAAAGTCGGTAATGCAATGATTTCCCTGATCCAGGGCGATATCACGAGGGAAGAAACGGACGCCATCGTCAATGCGGCCAATTCGCGCCTCGCCGGCGGCGCCGGTGTGGACGGCGCGATTCACGAAGCCGGCGGGCCTTCCATCATGGCCGAATGCCGGAAGATCGGGGGATGTCCGACCGGCCGGGCCGTCATCACGACCGGAGGAAAGCTCAAAGCGCGCTACGTGATTCACACGGTGGGACCCGTCTACCAGGGCGGAGCCCGGGACGAGGCCGACCTGCTGAAGAGCGCCTATCTGGAAAGCCTGAAACTGGCCTCCGCCCACGGATTGAAGAGCCTGGCCTTTCCGGCCATCAGCACCGGCGTGTACGCTTATCCGGTTCATGAGGCGGCCCGAATCGCCCTGAAGACGGTCATGGATTATCTAGCGGAACACGGGGACATCGAGATGGTCCGCTTCGTCCTTTTCGGCCGGAAAATGTTCGATGTCTTCGCAGAGGAAATGAAAAAACTGATTGATGAGGAGCTTTGAAAATGGGGTTAGAAGCATTTAAAAAACTGAGTTACGGTCTCTACATCGTGAGTTCGATGAAAGACGGCCGGATGAACGGCCAGATTCTGAATGCGATGTTCCAGGTCACCTCCAACCCGCCGACCATCGCGCTCAGCATCAACAAGGAAAACCTGACCTATGAGTACATTCAGGCCAGCCGGAAATTTTCCGTCTCCATCCTGTCCGAAAACACGCCCATGACCTTCATCGGGCTGTTCGGCTTCAAGTCGGGAAAGAGCGTCAACAAGTTTGAAGGCGTGAACTTCAAGCTCGGCACGACCGGGGTGCCCATCATCCTGCAGCACGCCATCGCCTACATCGAGGCCGAGGTCACGGGGGAAATCGACTGCAACACGCACGTGGTCCTGACCGCCCGGGTTCTGGACAGCAATGTCCTGAACGACCAGCCCCCCATGACCTACGCCTATTACCGCGACACGAAAGGAGGCAAGGCCTCCAAAAACGCGCCGACCTACGTCAAGGAGGAGCCCAAGCCGAAAGCCGAAAAAATGACCAAGTATGTCTGCTCGATCTGCGGCTACGTTTACGATCCGGCAAAGGGCGACCCGGACGGAGGCATCAAGCCGGGCGTGCGCTTCGAAGACCTGCCGGACGACTGGACCTGCCCGGTCTGCGGGGCCGACAAGTCCAAATTCGAAATCGAAATCTAAGGCCGCCAGGACCGCCGCAGGCGGAGGGAGTTGCCGACCACGGAGACGGAGCTCAGAGCCATGGCCGCGGCGGCGAATTCGGGATTCAGCAGGATGCCGCCGAAGGGATACAGAATGCCCGCGGCGAGGGGAATGCCGATCACGTTGTAGATGAATGCCCAGAACAGGTTCTGCCGGATCACCTTCATCGTGTCGAAGGAAAGCCGGACGGCGGCCGGCACGGATTTCAGATCGTCGCTCATGAGGGTAATGTCGCTGGCCTCGATGGCCACGTCCGTTCCGGCCCCGATGGCAATCCCGATGTCGGCAGCGGCCAGCGCCGGGGCATCGTTGATGCCGTCTCCGACCATGGCCACGACTTGCCCTTGCGACTGCATCTTCCGGATCGCTGCGGATTTGTCTTCGGGAAGGACCTCCGCCAGGACCCGACCGATCCCCAGCGCGGAGCCGACAGCCTTCGCGGTTTGTGCATTGTCGCCGGTAATCATGGCAACCTCCAGTCCGAGCTCCTTCAGTGCCCTTACCGCCTCCGCGGCCGATGCCTTGGGCACATCGGAAAGCCCCACCAGGCCGATGACCTGATTTTCCTCCGCCACAAAAACGCAGGTCTTCCCTTCGCCGGCCAGCCGGGCCGAAGCCTCCGCAAACCCGTTCAACCGAAGGCCCGCCTGTTCCATCAGCCGGAGATTTCCAATCATACAGGGAAGTCCCCGGACGGCTGCTCTGGCGCCAAGGCCGGAAGAAGCCTCAAAAGACTCGACGGGAAGGGGACTCAGGTTTTCCCGGCGGGCGCGCTCCGCGATGGCCCTCGCCAAGGGATGTTCCGAAAGGGCTTCGATGGACAGGGCAATCTGCAGGACCTTCTCCACCGCCACGCCGGGCGCAGCCAGAAGGTCCGTGACTTCGGGCTCGCCCCGGGTCAGCGTACCGGTCTTGTCGAAGACCACGGTGGTGAGCCGGTGGGCATTCTCAAGGCTTTCGCCCCCCCGGATCAGGATGCCCCTTTCCGCTCCCAGCCCGGTTCCCACCATAACCGCGGTCGGCGTCGCCAATCCCAGGGCGCAGGGGCAGGCAATCACCAGCACGGAAATGAAATTCAACAGCGCCCGGGTGAACCCGGACTCCGGGACAAAAAAGTACCAGACCACGAAGGTCAGAATGCCGATGAAAAAAACCGCGGGGACGAAGACCGAGGCGACTCGGTCGGCCAGCCGCTGGATCGGGGCCTTCGACCCCTGCGCCTCCTCCACCAGGCGGATAATCCTGGCCAGCGCAGTCTCCGCGCCGATTTTCGTCGCCCGGAAGACAAAACTGCCGGCCTGGTTCATCGTGGCGGCAAAAACGTCGCTGCCGGCCTGCTTGTCAACGGGCATGCTCTCGCCGGTGAGCATGGACTCGTCGACCGACGATGCGCCTGAAACCACCACGCCGTCCGTGGGAATCTTCTCCCCCGGCCGGACCAGGATCAGGTCCTCCTTCATTACCGCTTCGACGGCGATGTCCGTTTCCCGGCCCTCACGGATCACACGCGCCGTCCTGGGTTTGAGGCTGACAAGCCGCCGGATGGCCGAGCTGGTCTTCCCTTTTGCCCCGGCCTCCAGGAGGCGTCCCAGAATGATCAGCGTGACGATCATGGACGCACCGTCGTAATAGACATGGGGCATCAGGTCCGCCGTCGCGAACAGGCGGGGGAAAAAAGTCGCCAGAACCGAATAGAGATAAGCGGACAGAGCCCCAACCGCCACCAGGGTATTCATGTCCGTCGTCTTCTGCCGGGCCGCCTTCCAGGCGCCGGCAAAAAAACGGCTGCCCACCCAGAATACGACCGGCGTCGTCAGCACGAACAGGGTGTATAGCACAGCCTGTCTGGGGACCGAGCTGAGGAAAGGAAACCAGTGCTGCATGGAGCCCAGGAAAATGGGAACGGTCAGCACGGCTCCCGTCAGAAAGCGGCGCCTGAGGTCCCGGAAGTCCCGCTCCCGGGCTGCTGCAACGGGGTCTTCGCTTCCGTCCGTCTGCACGCCCAAGTAGTCATAACCCTGCTCGGTCACGACTTTCCGCAGCGCCTCGACGCCGCCCCAGACCGCTTCGTGGGTCACGGTCGCCCGGGCAGTCGCCAGGTTCACGGCGACATCGGTGACGCCGGCCACCTCCTGCAATGCCTTCTCCACGCGCCGCACGCAGGCCGCACAGGTCATGCCGCCGACGGAGATCGTTGTCCGATCCCTTTTCGCCCGCTCAGCCGACCGCATAACCCGCCTTTTCGATTTGTTCCCGGACCACGGCCATGTCGACCGGCTTCCGCTCCTCGAACGATGCCTCGCCCCTTTCCAGGCTCACCCTCACGTCCGCGACGCCCTCGACGGCGTTCAGGGCCCGAGTCACGGCCATGACGCAGTGATTGCAGGACATTCCTTTCACATTGATCGTCGTCATTCCATCCTCCCTTCGCCGATTCTCGTCTTCATCCCATCGGTTAGTGCAATATAGTCATCCGATCATCCTTTGTCATCGGCACGGTGAAAATTTCACCCCCGGTAGACGGCTGTCACGCGAAACGCGACCTGGCGCCGGACGGAGCATATCGATCATGCAGCCGGGCATTGCCCTTTCGGGCGCGCCGTGTTATAATTTTTACAGGATCGCAGCATTCCAACATTTCGACGGGAGGTGGCAGCATGAAGCAGAGGATATCCGTGGCGCTTTTTGTTATTTTTTGCATGGCGCTTTCCGGCTGTGCGGCAATGCGGAACTGGAACGGAAGCCTGGACCGGGACATCCAGAAACTCAAGGACGACAACGAGGCCAGCAGGCTCGCCATTCAGGAGAAGGATGGACAAATCGAAAGGCTGAACAAGCAGCTCTCGACCATGAGCCGGGAAATCGAGACGCTGAAAGCCGAAAGTCAGCAGCCCCCGATCGTGTTGCAGAAAGCGATTCCGAAAACAGAGGGCGGCGAGGCGGCCCTGAAGAGCCAGGTGAGCGCGCTGAAGGGCAAAACGGCCGCCGTTGCCGGCCAGGCCGCAGCGCGGACGGACGTGGCCGAAAAGGCCGCCGGGCCGCAGGCGATTCGGCTGAAGGTTTTGAGCGGGAACGGCAAAATATCCTCCGCCCAGTCGATGTCCAGGAAACTGAAGGCGTTCGGCTACCGGGTTGAGGACACCGGACTGGCCTCCCGCACAAACTATCGCGTACATACCGTGTATTATGCCGCCGGCTACAAGGGCCAGGCGCAGCGCATTGCGGCGCAGCTCGGTTCCGGAACCGTCACAGCCCCATTGACCTGGCCCTCCATTTTTAACGTGATCGTGGTTGCCGGCCGTTAGGTCTCTGTCGAATGCGCCCGGCGGAGCCGGCCTGCCGGCGGGATAAATGTTCTTGATCGTGAAGCGAAAGACGGTTATATTCGGGCCGCATGCTCGACGGGGGGAAGGATGATCATTCGATGCTGGGGGGCGCGCGGTTCCATACCGGTATCCGGGAAGCAGTACCTGAAGTACGGAGGGGACACCCCGTGCATCGAAATCCGAACCCGCCGCAACGACATCATCATCGTGGATGCCGGCTCCGGAATCCGGCGGCTGGGCAACAGGCTGGCCGAAGAAAAAAAGCCGTTCTACACGATGTTTTTCACCCATGCCCACTGGGACCACATCATGGGCTTTCCTTTCTTCAAACCCATTTATTCGAAAAGAACGCGGATCGCCATGTACGGTTGCCCCTTTGCCCAGGCATCGGTCAAGCACATCGTTTCGCTGATCATGGCCGCCCCCAACTTCCCCGTCAATTTTGAAGACATCCAGGCGGGAATCGCCTATCATGAAACCTGCGGGGACACGGTCACGATCAACTCCATGACGATCACGCCGATCCCGCTGAGTCACCCCAACCGGGGCATGGGATACAAATTCCAGGAAGACGGAAAGTCTTTCGTCTTCCTGACCGACAACGAGCTGACGCACCGGCATCACGGCGGTCTGCGCTTTGAGGATTACCGCCGTTTTTCCGACGGGGCGGACTTGCTGATCCACGACGCTGAATTCAGCGAGGCGGAATACCGGACGAAAAAAGCCTGGGGGCACTCCATGTACCGGGACGCCCTGCGGCTGGCGCTGGAAGCCGGAGTCCGAAGGTTCGGACTCTACCACCACAACCAGGAAAGAAGCGATGCGGAGGTGGATGCCTTCGTTCGGGACTGCCGCAAGACGATCCGGGAAAAGAGAAGCCCGCTGGAATGCTTTGCCGTGCCCCAGGACATGGAGATTGAACTGTAAATCCAAGAAAACGGAAAGGAGCAGGAAAACGATGAAGAAGATGAGGAGAAGTCACCATTGGGCGTGTGTCGCTGTGGCCGCCGTTGCGCTGGTCGCTTTCTGCCCGGTGATGGCGGGCGCGCACGGGCCGAAGGAAGTCAAACTGGGTTATGACTCCGCTGCAAAAACCCTGCAGGCAACGATCACCCACACGAATTTTTCGGCGGGGCATTTCATTCAAAAGGTGGACGTCACGAAAAACGGTAAGCCGGCGATCTCGCAGGAATACAAGAGCCAGCCTTCGGAAACGTTCAGCTATACCTACAAGGTCGACGCGGCCGCGGGGGATGTGTTGGAGGTGAAGGCTTCCTGCAGCAAATTCGGTTCAAAGACGGAGAAGCTGACGGTCGGTCCGGCGCCCGCGGCAAAATAAAAACGGCTCAGATGAATCCCTTTTATGTCCATTCCGGCGGCGTGACCGCGGGTTTTCTGCTCCTCGCCGCCGGTTTCTTGATCGCGAAATTCTGCCGTCAGGAGCGCTGGTGGCTGAAATATCACAGGACAGCCGGGTACGCGGGAGTGTGCTGCTTTCTCGGCGGACTGGCGGCGGCCTTCGCAATGGTTTCGCAGTCCGGAGAGGAGCACCTGAAGCTCCCCCACGCCTGGCTGGGGACTGCAACGATCGCGCTGGTCGTCGCGACGCCGGTCATCGGTCAGATGCAGTTCAAGATCCGGGCAAGAATCCGGCAATTGAGAGAGATGCACCGGTGGTTCGGAAGAACGACGCTGGTTCTGGCGGGGCTGACGCTCTTGTCGGGGCTGAGAACCGCTGGCGTCATTTGATCCGCCCGTAGTCATCCTCCAGTCGCTCAATGTCGTCCTCGGAGAACCGTTCGCCGGTCTGCACCTCCACAAAAACCAGATTGTCGGATCCCGCATTCATGATCCGGTGCGTGAATCCGGTTTCAATATCGACCGATCCGCCGGGGCCGAGCGGCCGGTCCACGCCGTTCAGCGTCACAACCGCTTGACCCGTGATGACAAACCAGTGCTCGGCACGGTGCCGGTGTCTCTGGAGACTCAGGCGCTGGCGCGGATGAACGGTCACCCTTTTGACCTTGTGATCCGGGCGGTCGGATAAAACCTCATAGGACCCCCAGGGACGTTTTTCCTCTCGTCGATTCATTCTCCGATCCTTCCCCCATTCATCACACGACCCGGCGCCGGAGATTGCATTCATGCAGGACCGTCGCGGCGATCTCCTCAACGGACATCGTGGTGATGTTGATAAAGGGAATTTTCCCGTACTGGAACATGGATTCCGCCAGGGACACCTCCGTCTGGCATTGCTCCAGTGAGGAGTAGCGGCTTTCCGGCCGTCTTCGGGCGCGGATGGTATGCAGTCGCTCGGGATCGATGGTGAGCCCGAACAGTTTCCTGCGGAACGGAATCAGCACATGCGGCATGTTCCCGCCTTTGTTCACCAGGTCCTCTTCGGTCAGCGGATAATTTGCGGCATAGATGCCGAACTGGAGGCCGAGATAGATGCAGGTCGGCGTCTTGCCGGCCCTGGACACGCCGACCAGGATGATGTCCGCCTGGTCGTATTCCTTCGTCGTCACGCCGTCGTCGTTGTACAGGGCGAAGTTCACGGCGTCCATGCGGAAGCTGTAAACCGTGTCGTTCACCGCGCTGTGATAGCGGCCGATCGTGTGCGACGACTCCGTGCTGAGCTCTTCCTCCAGCCTTCCCATATAGGTGTCGAAGAAGTCGAAGACCACGCCCTTCCCCGTCGCGATCATCTGCCGGATGTCGTCGTTGATCAGCGTGCTGAAGACGATGGGCCGCATTCCGCTCTGCTGTTCCGCGTTGTTGATCTGCATGACGGCGAACCGAGCCTTTTCGAGCGTGTCGACAAAGGGCACGGTCACCTGGTTGAACTGAATCTGATTGAACTGGGTGAGCAGGCTCTGCCCCAGCGTCTCTGCGGAAATGGCCGTCCCGTCGGAAATGAAAAAAATGGTGCGTTTTTTCGGCATGTTCGATTCAGGGCGGGGGCGCCGCAGTGGCGGCGCCCCCGCCATAAAGATTCCGATGAACCGATTCCGGTTCTTTACATCATTTCCAGAGCGCAGGCCAGGGACACCCCGCCGCCGCCGCACAGCGTGGCCAACCCGAGGGTCTTTCCGCGCTTCTTCATGGCGTGAAGAAGCGTCACCATGATCCGGCAGCCGGTGGAGCCCACCGGGTGCCCGAGCCCGCAACCGGAACCATTGACGTTGGTGATCTCCCGGTTCAGCCCCAGTTCCCGCTCGCAGCCCAGATACTGCGAGGCGAATGCCTCGTTCAGTTCGATCAGTTCGAAGTCCTTCAGTGCCATTCCGTTGCGGGCCAGTAGGTCCTGAACCGCCGGGACGGGACTCAGCCCCATGACGGAGGGATGGCAGCCGCCCCGCCCCATGGCCTTGATCCGGGCAATGGGTTTCAGGCCCAGCTCCTTCGCCTTTTCCGCAGACATGATCACCATGGCGCTCGCGCCGTCGTTAATACCCGAGGCGTTGCCGGCCGTTACCTTGCCGATTTTGGGCAGGAAGGCGGGCGGCAGTTTTGCCAGGTCGTCCATGGTCAGTCCCGGCCGGAAATGTTCGTCCCTGTCGAAAATCAGCGAGGGCTTTCCTTTTTTCTGAGGCAGTTCGATGGGAACGATCTCCTCCTTGAAGTCGCCGTCCTTCGTGGCCCGTTCCACGTTGTTGTGGCTGCGAAGGGCCACGGCATCGATCTCCTCGCGGCTGAGGTTGTGCTTGTAGGCGATGAGTTCCGCCGTGATCCCCATGATGTAGGGTTTGCCGCGATAGGCGTCCACCACCGGACCCTCCTTGATCGGCCCTTGGTCGAGTCCCGGCAGGAGGTGGGATCCGGCATGGAGACCGTGCACGAGATTGTCCACGAAGACCTGGTCCTGGAAACGGCACCCCCAGCGCGCGGCGGGCACGGAGTAAGGGGCGCCCGACATGTGTTCCATGCCTCCGGCGAGAATGATGTCCGCCATGCCGGCCCGAATCAGGGCCATGCCCGACAGGACGGCCTCCATTCCGGAGATGCAGACCCGGTTGACGGTCACCGCCGTCACGGTCTCCGGGATGCCGGCCATCAGCGCGGCGACGCGGGTTGCATTCAGCGCGTCCACGGGCTCCATGCAGCAGCCGAAACGGACATCATCGATGCTGACGGGATCGATTCCCGCACGCTTGACCGCCTCTCTCATGGCGACGCTTCCCAGAAGCGGCGTGTTCAGGTTTTTCAGCGTGCCGCCGAACTCGCCGATGGCAGTGCGGCAGGCCGATACAACAACGACATCTTTCATGACAAACCCTCCTTTGAGCATTAATTGATGGCATGCGTCTCTTAATCTGTACGGCGGCACTCATAGTACAAGAACCCCTCGATGTCAATCGGGATTGCGAACCGGTGTCGCGCTTCTTCCGGTGGACATTCCGAAGACGGTCCGACATTTTCCCGGGTGCATCACCGATATCGGGCAGGCGGCGATCAGGATGGCGCACAAGCGATACCTTCGAAACCGAGCGGTCTCCGCCTTCAATCCTCGCGTCACCGGAAGCGTGCTCGACAGCGCGCCGGCGACGACGCGAAAGGGGGGCCATTCGACGTGTTGACATCCCTGTGAAAAGACGGTATGAAAATTTCATTCACACATCGGAGACATCACCGTTTCAAGGAGTTTGCGCATATGAGCAGTCCCTTCAAAGCCATCCAAATCAGCGATCATGTGCACTGGGTGGGAGCGATTGACTGGAACGTCCGCGATTTCCACGGCTACATGACCAAACGGGGCAGCACGTACAATGCCTATCTCGTTCTGGCCGACAAGATCACGCTGATGGACACCGTCAAGGCGCCGTTCCGTGAGGAGATGATGGCGCGCATCGCATCGGTCATCAACCCGGCCGACATCCAATACATCGTCTCGAACCACTCGGAGATGGACCACTCGGGGTGCCTGGCCGAGGTGATCGACCGGGTGAAACCGGAAAAGGTCTTCTCATCGGTCATGGGCGCCAAGACCCTGAAAGAGATCCACCATTCCGGTCTGGCGGTGACGCCGCTCAAGGACGGAGACAGCCTGAGCCTGGGCAGCTTGACCCTGTCATTCATGGAAACTCGCATGCTCCATTGGCCGGACAGCATGTTCAGCTACCTGGTCGAAGAGCAGCTTCTGTTTGCGCAGGACGCCTTCGGCATGCACTTAGCCTCTTCGCAGCGGTTCGACGACGAGCTGGACCCGGCCATCCTCCGCTACGAGGCGGCCACCTATTTCGCGAACATCCTCACACCCTATGCCGCGCTGGTCACGAAACTCCTGGATCGGGTCGCCGCCGCCGGCCTCAAGCTCAAGGTCATCGCACCGGACCACGGCCCGGTATGGCGCAAGGACATTCCGGGTATCCTCAGCCGCTATGCCGACTGGGCCGCGCACAAACCCTCGCGAAAGGCGGTGGTCGTCTACGGCACCATGTGGCACAGCACGGAAAAAATGGCACAGGCCATCACCGAGGGTCTTCTGACCGGCGGCATCGACGTGAAGCTGATGTCCATGGATGTCTGCCATCGAAGCGACGTGGCCTACGAACTCCTGGACGCCGCCGCGCTCGTCGCCGGTTCATCCACGCTGAACAACAACATGCTGCCGGGCATGGCCGACATCCTGACCTATCTGAAGGGCCTCAAACCCGGGAACCTGATGGGCGCGGCCTTCGGCTCCTGCGGCTGGAGCGGCGAGGCTCCCCGCCAGATCCAGGAAATGCTGGCGGACTTCAAAGTCGATCTCCTGGCGGATCCCCTTCAGACCCGGCATGTTCCCGACCGGTCCGCACTGGCTCAGTGCTTCGATCTGGGCCGGACCATCGCCGAGAAGATCTGCCAGAAAGTCACGCCATAAGAATATTATGAGAAAGGAGACCGGTTATGCAAAAGTTTGTCTGTGACGTCTGCGGTTACATTTACGACCCCACCCAGGGAGATCCGGAAAGCGACACCCCCAAGGGAACGCCTTTTGAGGATCTTCCGGAAGACTGGGTCTGCCCGATCTGCGCCTCCGGCAAGGATATGTTTTCGCCCGAGTAGCGGGAACGATTCACCGGAAAGGAGACCGGCACATGGACACAAGATCAGCGCTTCACGCCGCCTACGCCGGCGAAGCCAAAGCGGCGCTCCGCCTCAAGGTATATGCCGAGAAAGCCGATCAGGAAGGATATCCCCAGATGGCCAAGCTTTTCCGGGTCATCGCTTTCTCCGAAGAAATTCACGGCACGCGCGCCCTGAAGCTGCTTCGGGAGGTCAAAACCACGCAGGAAAACCTCGCCGCCAGCTTCGAATCGGAAACCCGCGTGGCGGATGTGTCCTACCGGGACTTTGTCCGGCAGGCGGAGGCGGAAGGCAACCGGGCGGCGGTCCTTCATTTCAGCCAGAGCCACGACGTGGAGGAAATCCACGCCAAGCTGTACAAGGAAGCCATGAATCATTTCATGGAAGAGCGCCAGACCACCTACTATGTGTGCAAGGTCTGCGGTTACGTGGCGGACGGCATCCTGCCCGATGAATGCCCCGTCTGCGACGCCAAAAAGGAGCAATTCGTCCCATTCGATTGACGCCCGGGGGACGACTCAAAGGAAAAGGTCATTACGGAAAAACAGACAAAGTCCGTGCGGCGGAATGCTTCGCAGGGGCCTTTTCAATTCATACTCACCGGCGGTCCCGCACCCAGCGGCCTGCCGGCTTGCCGAAGCGAGACGCCGATCCCGTGAAGATCCTCCTCATCTCCCCGAACCGGTTGATCGCCCCCTCGCCGGTTTACCCGATCGGGCTGGATTATGTGGCGGGCGCCGTTTCGCCTAGCCACGAGGTTCAGATTGCCGACTTGAACGAGAAAGGTGACCTGGAAGGCCTGAAAGATGCCATCCGCGCTTATGAGCCGGATGTGATCGGTTTATCCTTGCGCAACATCGACAACCTGGACGCCTTCGCGACAAAGACATACACCGGCGACTACCGGCTGGTCGTCGCAGCGATCCGCGAAACGACAGAAGCAAAAATCGTCCTGGGGGGAAGCGGCTTCACGATTTTCCCTTCGGAACTGATGGAGGCGCTGGATGCCGATTACGGGATCGTCGGCGAAGCCGAAGGATTCCCGCTTTTCCTCGACGCCCTTGCCGCGGGCGACGACGCTTCAGCCGTCCCGGGCATATGGACCGGAAGAAGTCCTTCCGCACAGCTGCCCGTTGCCGCGAACCGGTCGAGCCGAAGGCATTTTGACGTGAACAGCCCCCATGTCCAATTCTATCTCAGGCAGGGGGGCATCTTCAACCTTCAGACCAAAAGGGGCTGTCCGTTCCGATGCATTTACTGCACCTACCCCCATATCGACAGCGGCATCCTCCGGTTCAGTGATCCCGACGAGGTCGCGCGGGATGCCCTGATGCTCCAGCAGGCAGGGGCAAAGTACCTGTTCATCACCGACTCCACCTTCAATTGTCACGCCGATCACAGTCTGGACGTGGCCAAAGCGTTCATCCGGGCGCATCTGACCGTGCCCTGGGGTGCTTTTTTTGCCCCGTTCAAGACGAAGGGGGATTATTACGGCATCATGGCGGAGGCCGGTCTGAGCCACGTCGAGTTCGGCACGGAATCCCTGTGCGATTCCGTCCTGACCGCTTACGGAAAACCTTTTCGAACCGAAGACGTCTTTCATGCCCACGAAAAGGCTGCCGACGCAGGCCTCCACATTGCCCATTACCTTCTTCTCGGGGGACCGGGGGAAGACGAAAAGACGCTGGCGAAGACGCTGGAAAATGCCGAAAATCTGAAAAAGGCGGTGCTGATCCCCTTCTGCGGCATTCGGATCTACCCCCACACCCCGATCCACGAGATGTCCATTCAGGAAGGGCAGATCGCGAGAGGCCAGAGCCTGCTGGAACCGGTCTTTTACAATTCACCCACACTGAGCCTGGAAACAGTCATGGAGACTGTCGCCCGGCGCGCCGAAGGCCGTTCCCATTGGATTCCATGCGGCGGGAACGAGGAATCCGGCAGGGTGGTCTCCCGGCTCCATGCCCGGGGGTACAGCGGACCACTGTGGGAGCATCTGATTCCCGGAAAACCCGGAACGCCTCAAACCGGCCGGACCGGAAGGGACGCGCAAGAGGAACCCTACCGCTGAAAGGAACAGGCCATGCCGCGAAGGAGTGAACGCACCGAACGGTTTACCGAATCCGTCATCCGGCGCATGACGCGGGTCGCCGACCTGCACGGGGCGATCAACCTGTCGCAGGGGTTCCCAGACTTCGATCCGCCGCCGGAACTGCTCGGCACTCTCCGGAACATCGCTTTGACGGGTCCGCACCAATACGCGGTCACCTGGGGTGCACCCAATTTCCGGCGGGCCCTCGCCAACAAGATATCACGATTCATGGGTCTCCCGATCGACAAGGACGAGAACCTCGTCGTCACCTGCGGCAGCACCGAAGCCATGATGGCAGCCATGCTGGCTGTCTGCAATCCCATGGACAAGGTCGTCGTTTTCTCGCCCTTTTATGAAAATTACGGGGCGGATGCGATCCTGAGCGGTGCGCAGCCCGTTTATGTCGAACTGCGGCCGCCCCGCTTTACGTTCGACCGCGACGAGCTGAGAAAAGCCTTTGCACGGAAACCCAAGGCGGTCATCCTCTGCAACCCATCCAATCCCTCGGGGAGGGTGTTCACCCGCGCCGAACTCGAAGACATCGCCCGGCTTGCCCGGGAATTCGATGTCTTTGTAATCACGGATGAAGTCTACGAACACATCGTCTATGAACCACACCACCACATTTATTTCGCCTCCCTGCCCGGCATGTTCGAACGGACGATCTCCTGCAGCTCCCTGTCCAAGACCTATTCGATCACAGGGTGGCGTCTGGGTTACGTCGTTGCACCGCCGGAGATGGCCGACGCGGTGAAAAAGGTACACGATTTCCTGACTGTCGGCGCCGCCGCGCCGCTCCAGGAAGCCGCGGTAACCGCCCTTGAACTACCCGATGCCTATTACCGATCGCTGCTTGCAGGATATGCGGAAAAGCGCGATATTTTTCTGAAATCGCTGGATAAAGCAGGGCTCTCCTACACAACGCCGGAGGGCGCCTATTACGTACTGGCGGATATCTCGGAATTCAATGCGGGCGATGATGTCTCCTTCTGTGAATGGATGGCGGAGCATGTGGGCGTGGCTGCCGTGCCGGGATCGAGCTTTTTTCACGAGCCTACCCACCATCTCATCCGGTTCCACTTTGCCAAGAGAAGGGAAACGCTGGAAGAGGCGGGGAAAAGATTGATCGGCATACGGAAGTTGTGGAAAAAGCGTCCGATGCCTGCGAGCGGTTAATATTTCATATCGATATTGAATCGTTCGGAAGATTCTTTCAGGCAATGCTTTAAATCATGGGAAGCGCAAAACGCTGCCGGTCGCCGAAGGCCGAATCCTCATCCCTGAGTTTCCGCCCATACTCGTTCGAGTAGGTTCGGACTTTGTTCACGTAGTTCCGGTGATGACGTTTCAGCCCGCCCCGCAATGATCCCTTGCCGGCGTAATAGGCCGACAGGACATGATCCGAAAGTTCAGGTTCCTGGTATCCCATGCGACGGTAACGGTCGTACAGGTCTCTCAGGATCGCCGCCGACACCTGGATGTTTACGGAGGGCTGGAAGGCATGCTCATGGGCGTCGGGCAGGTTCAGTTTCTTTGTGTATTCCTTCCAGGTCACCGGGTGAATTTGCAGGATTCCCATCGCACGCTTGCCGGAAACGGCGTTGACGATGAAATTGCTTTCCGTTTGCATCAGTCCGAGAAACAGGTTCACGGGAATGCCCGTCTTCCGTGACTGAACGGCAATGGCTTCGGCAATTTCGCGCATGTGGTCTCGGTGCATCTTTTTATCCTGAAGGACGGTGTGAATATCCGCTCGAGTCCGGTACTTCGCGTACCGGTCCCGGCAGGACTCCATCGCAGGATAAGCGATGGCGCAGCCGAGCAACAAAAGGATCACGACGGACATCGCCGGCCCCGTCCGCCGCCGCTCCTTTCGCTGATCATTTTTCACGAATCCTGTCCGAATCATGAAACATCTCCGGATGCGCGCCTTTGTCGATTCTTCTCAAATCCGGGGGGTTGAAAAAAGGGATAAATGAAAGAGGGCTTTCCACTGGAAAGCCCCTTCCGCGCGAAGGTTTCCGAGTGCATGGTTCGATTTCCGCGGCGGGCGCCGCTTTGACCGAATCAAGCCTTGGTCTGCAGGCTGATCAGCGCTTCCATTTTCCGGTACTGCTCATCCGCAGCCACCTTGAAATCGTCATAACCCTTCTTGTAAGCCGTTATCCAGGAATTAACGAGCTTCTTTCCCTCTTCGGGAAGCCAAGGCGACTGATCCAGGGTCAGCTTGACCACTTTCTCGGTGTTTTCCTGAACCATGTTCATCGCATTGATGCTGTTGTCCATCGCTGCCCTGTAAACGCTGGTCATCTGCTGTGCCATTTTCTTGTAGTCTTTTACGTAATCCATTTTCCTGTGTCCTTTTCTTTTTTGGCCTAATATAGTTTCCGGGGTCCGATTTGTCAAGACATTATTTTTGCGTTGCAATATGCTTGATTTCATAGCCGACAAAATTTGTCTATTTAAATAGACATTAATATCAATATCTTTTATCAATACTATATCTCAAATGATTGACAAAACTGTTTTACCTGAAAATATTTTATGCGGCGCGTCAACGTGATCTCATCAAACTGCAACCAACTTCGCGGCACCCTGCTCCGCCATAAGAAAATCCTGCAGCCGGCCCAGTTCAAAAGTATTTTCCGGCAATGCCCCTGGCCGCAATGATCCCTGAAATTCCCGCCCCCACGATGCCCCGGCTTTTGCCGGTCCCGTCGCCGGCCACGAAAATGCCTTTAACATTCGTTTCGAGATTTCGATCCGTCGGGAAATGCGTGTCGAAGAACTTGATTTCCGGCGCGTAGAGCAGCGTGGACGGGTGAAGAATGCCGGGCACAATCTTGTCAAGCTTCTTCAGAGACTCCCAGAGATTGTCGATGATGCGGGCGGGCATTCCGAGCGTGATGTCTCCCGGCACGGCTCCGCAGGTGGCGCGGCAGAATCCGAAATGGCGCGTCTCGCTGTCGAAGGTCCCCACGGAACTCCTTCGCCCTTCCCGGAAGTCTCCGATCCGCTGCACAATGGGTTTCCCCCCGCCCAGGAGGAAAAACTGCCGGGCGATCATCTGCCCATACTCGGTCGTATCCGAGAAGGGCTTGGTCAGCGAGACCGTGTTGATCAAAGCGAAATTCGTGTTTGCCGTTTTCCGCCTGGCAAGGGCGTCGCCGTTCACCAGCTTGAAATTGCAGTAGTCCTCCACGCGGACGCGGCCGCCCGGATTCGTGCAGAAGGTCCTGACCCGATCCCCGTGACGGGCGGTCCGGAAGATGAATTTCGGATCATACACGGCGTCCGTCACTTCGTCGTAGAGCTTCCGGTTCAGCTCGAGCCGGATTCCCACATCGATCGGGCCGAAGTTGTGATCGATGCGCAGCTCGCTGGCGATATCCCGGAACCAGTAGGCGCCGCTCCGCCCGGGAGCGGCCAGCAAAACGCCCGTTTCATAGCGCACCTCCTTCCCGTCGCGGCGGCAGACGAGAAGATATTTTCCGTCTTCGCTCCTCTCAATGCGGAACACCTCCGTATTTAGGAGAAGGTCCGTTTTATGAAGGTGGCCCCTCAGAAAATCGACCGCCGCCCTGCCATGGTCGGTCCCCCAATGCCATTGCTCCGGCGCAATGAATTCCGCGCCCTGCTCCCGGGCGATGTTGCTCAGCCTGTCGATCCGGTCGCGCCGGTCGACATAGGTGACCTGCTGACACTGCGGAAAGCGGGTCAGGATGCCCTTCAGGTCCGCAATCAAACTTTCAGCCGCGTCGGCATTGATCTGAAGTTCATTCAGATCGATGCCGATCCTGTGGTCAAAGTTCAGTTTGCCGTCGTTCAGCAGACCACCTGCAGGATAGGGCTTTCGGTCGATGATGGCGATCCGGTCGATGCCGAGCCGTTCGAGCCAGATCGATGCGAACAGTCCGGCGGGGCCCGAACCGATGATCAATACAGGATAGGATTCCATACGTTGCTGAATATCTCCGGGCAAGGCAGTCCTGAAAACACACGGTATCGGGATGCCGGTTCGATCTCTATGCTATTCAGACTCCGATTCGTTGCGGACGCGTTCGATGGCCCGATCGAGCTGGCTGATAAACAAGTCCACGTCGCCCCTTGCCGCCTCCGCATCCTCCGGTGAAATCCGTCCCGCGCTCTCCCCGTGAAACCGCTTCACGAGCTCCTCAAACTCGCACTGGGCAAGCAGCGCCTCCCCGGTCAGAAAACTGGCCATGTTGTTCTTCAGGAGGAGCGCCATGGTTTTCATATCCAGCAGGGATTGCAGTTTCTTTTTCATTTCGCCTCACCGGAAAATCAAAGGACCGGAACAGGCATCGCCTTCACGGCGTTGCCTGTAAACAAAACGGTTTGCCGGCAAACAACCCGACGATCTTTACTTCGCAAGCAAACCGCCGTCGTTGATCACGACATGCCCCGTCATGTAGGCCGAGGCGTCGGACGCGAGGAAGACGGCCAGTCCCTTCATGTCGTCCGCATCGCCCACGCGCCGCAGCGGGATCGAATCGACGATCCTGTCGCGGGCATCCTTGAACTCCGGCTTTTCGATATAGGCCATCATGTCCGTCCGGAAGAAGCCGGGGGCAATGGCATTCACACGGATTCCGTAGGGGGCCAGCTTCACGGCAAGGTTCATGGTCAGCAGGTTGATCGCCGCCTTGGTGGAGTTGTAGGGAACGGCCGGATGGGTCATCTCTTCGGATCCGCGGAATCCCATGACCGACGAAATGTTGATGATGTTTCCGCCTCCCTGGGTCTTCATGATGTTGGCGACCTTCTGGGTCAGGATCCAGACGCCGCGCACATTGACGTTGAAGAGCTGGTCCCAGCGATCGATCGGAAATTCAAGGGTCGGCGCCCCCCAGGTCGCCCCCGCGTTGTTGACCAGGATGTCGATGCGGCCGAACCGTTCCATCGCCGCCTTGACCATGGCGTCGATATCCTCGGCCTTGGCCACATCGCAGGCTATCGGAAAAACCCGGACGCCGGTTTCTTTTGCGATGTCGCTTGCCGCCGCCTCCAGATTCTTCATCTTTCGCGATGTCAGAACCAAATCCGCGCCCGCTTCCGCCAGACCGGCGGCGATGAACTTTCCGATTCCCCTTCCGCCTCCGGTGACGAGGGCGACCTTTCCCTTGAGACTGAATAGATCCTGCAGCTTCATGGCAACCTCCTGTATTGATCTTACCGGGTGAAGATGTCCCGACCCGGTCCGGATCCGCCCCTCGGTGTAAAGAGAACGCAAGCCGGCATCCGAGGTTGGTAGTGTTTCCGGTCCAGTGGCGTCATATCGATTTTCGCGGGTTTAATCAAGGGGTTTCAACCAGCCGCAAAGCCTCTGCCGTTTCCCGGAAAAAGCTGCCGACAGAATGCCTCCGTGTTCGGGGCAATTCATGACATACCCGCTCCTGTTGCATCGCGAGGCGATGTTTCCCCCGGTTCCGGAAGCGCCTTTCCTCAAACCGCGCGGGGCTGGATCAATCTGCATCTGAAAAGTGATCTTGACATCAAGGAAAGCGTTATATAATGTAATACAGATCATTTGTGATCCCGGCTTGGAAAGCTTAAACCTCTGTCCATATGGCAAGTGAGTTGAGGAGGAGAAGACCGATTGACAGCCCGTTTGGCTCAGCCATAGCGGGTTTTTTTGTATGAAGCAGAATCACTTTTCCTGAATTCCCAAAGAGAGGAGGTAGACACCATGGCTCAAATCAAGGCAAAAAAAGGAATGGGGTGGCGGCCGGATTATCCCGACTTCAGGGATTATACGGCGGAACACGATGTCCTGACCCCGAATCAGAAAGCCCTCGGGCAGAAGGATACCCTCAAGTCGATGTTCAGAAAAATGGGCCTGATCAGACCGTCCGGGACTCGGCTTCCAAAAGAAAAGGACCTGAGAGAGTGGTGCCCTCCCATTGAGGACCAGGGGCAGATCGGTTCCTGCACCGCCAATGCAGGGGTCGCCATCGTCGAGTATTTTGAAAGGAGGGCCTTTGGAAAACATATCGATGCTTCGCGCCTCTTCCTGTACAAGGTTACGCGAAACCTGATGAAGGAGAAGGGCGATACGGGGGCATACCTCCGGTCCACCATGGGCGCCCTGGTCCTTTTCGGCGTACCCCCGGAGGAATACTGGCCCTACATCGTCGCTGATTTTGATCTCGAGCCGCCCGCCTTCTGTTATGCCTTCGCGCAGAGTTACCAGGCCATCAAATATTACCGCCTCGATCCTCCCGGGACTTCTCCCGATGTTCTGCTCAACCGGATCAAGACCAACCTTTCCGCCGGCCTCCCCTCCATGTTCGGTTTTACGGTCTACACATCCATCTCCCAGGCCGACGGAAACGACGGCAGGATCCCCTATCCCACTCCCGGAGAGAATGTCGAGGGCGGTCACGCCATCGTTGCTGTCGGTTACAGCGATGGGATGAAGATCAAGAACATCAACAAGAAAGGCGTTGAAACCACCGGCGCCCTGCTGATCAGAAACTCCTGGGGAGCCGGATGGGGCGACGGCGGCTATGGCTGGCTGCCCTACGATTATGTCCGGAACGGGCTGGCCGAAGACTGGTGGTCGGTGATCAAGGGCGAATGGGTGGAAACGGGCAGCTTCAAAGCATGAGGCTGATCCGTCAGGACACACAAACCCTTTTCCCGGACCGGCTTTCAGGAGCTGAGGAAGCCGCGCTCCCAGTAATGGTTTGCCGGAGGCGCTACGGCGAGGCTGGCTTCATGTTACGGAATAATCCGGGCAGGCGGTAAATCTTTCACAAATGGTTTGATTCCCTACGCGGACCTCCCGTTTCATGCATTGATGCAAACAGGGCAGACGGCCATGCAGCGAAAGCATTCATACTGAAATCCGATGAAGGAAGCCTGATAAAGGCTCAGGAACTGCGGATCCATAATCATGGCCTTCTGCTGCTCCGGCGCCGCAGATGCATATTTTCGAATGAATCCAATGGCGCCGCCGATTCCGAAGGGCTGTGAAACGCGCAGACACTTCAAATCCTCCGTTTTTCCCTCCTCATCCAGGGCATTGGCCGGACAGGCGTCGACGCAAAGGCCGCATTGGTTGCACAGATCTTCCGCAACGACAGGATCGGAGGTCAGTTCCATATCCGTGAGGACGGCCGTAAAAATGACGCGTGTGCCGAAGCGGGGCGATATGACAAGATTGTGACGTCCAAAAACGCCGAGTCCCGCCGCCACTGCGGCATGCCGGAGGGATATGTCTGCCACCAATCCCATGTAGGGCGCAGACATATTCA
Source organism: uncultured Syntrophaceae bacterium (assembly GCA_964460245.1). GTDB lineage: Bacteria > Desulfobacterota > Syntrophia > Syntrophales > Fen-1087 > JAXDBM01. The sequence goes on from CAYWTL010000015.1 coordinate 36,998, forward strand.
GCGGATAGGAAGCCAGGATCGGCGCTGCTTTGATGCTGTAGCGATCTTCAAGGGCCTTTGCCATGCGGAAGGTACAGCTTCGCGTCAGATCCATCTGGCCGATGCGGCCGTGCATGCTGATCCGGCCGATGTCCGTGGCCAGCGATCCATCCAGTTCACGGAAACCCATGACTATTATGGAGCGGATTCCAGGCAATATGGTTTTCGGATCCGGAGCACGCCTAGATTTGTAATCCTTTATATCGGCAAAGCCGATGACGTCAGCCCCCAGCGAAAGACCCAGTTGTCGCACTTCTTCCTTGCGCATAACACCTCCCGCTATTTCGTATGCTAATTATCCGGTTAAAAAAACTACTTCAGATCCCTGAGGATTCGCTTCAACAGCATCTGTTCTTCGATTCGCAATCCTCCCAGGACCTCCCTGTTTGCCTCATCCCGCTCACTGATAAGGTTTCCAATCAATCTTTTCGATTTATTCGAAAGGTGCAACCGCAGAAAACGCTTATCTTTGTCTGCCTGTCCCTTTGTGATCCATCCTCCCTCCGACAGCCTGTCCAACACACCCGAAAGTGTCGCATTGTCCAGCAGCAGCCTCTTGCCCAACTCTTTGGCTGATAATCCGTCTGCCTCGCTGATGCCGAGGACAACGAGGCTTTGCACCGCGTTAAACCATAATCATGAAGACGTTTTTTGAAACAGGCATGCGCCTTTTGATAAGCTTTGGCCAGCAGAAAAAGTATCCGGCCCGAATCAGGCCGGGTTCACCTGCCGCTCCAGCTCCCGGACCCGCT
>CAYWTL010000016.1:0-35471 GCA_964460245.1 uncultured Syntrophaceae bacterium
TCTGCCCCTCCTCGCTGGTGGAGGCCAGGTTGCTTCCCCAGAAGAACATCAGTTTTGTCGGGTTATGCAGATCGGCAACCGGATAGAAGCCACAGGTATGGATGCCGGTGATTTCCCGGCCGGCGTGGCAGACATCCTGAGAGGCGATCACGTTCGGCGAGCCGAAGATGTTGGCCAGGCGGATCAGGACGAAGTGCTCCAGCCCCTTCGGCATGCCGACGCCGAACCCGACCGCCCTCGCGCCGTTCTTTTCCTTGATGCGCAGGAGGCTCTCCGCCGTCTCGTCCAGCGCCTGCTCCATGGAGATGCGCTGCCATTTCCCCTCGCCCCGCTCCCCGATCCGTTTCAGGGGGTGCGTGAGGCGGTCCGGGTGCATGAGGCGGTCCGCGGACACCCTGCCTTTGAAGCAGGTGTAGCCCCTGTTCAGGTACCCTTCCGGATCCCCCTTGATCTGAACGATGCGGTTGTCCTTCACGCCCACCAGCAGGCCGCAGCCGCCGTGGTCCATGCGCGCACAGTGCGTCTTTACCCAACGAAGATCTTCATCCATGACAGGTTCTCCCGTGTTGTTCGGTTTGTGTTAGCCGCTTGGATTTCCTAGCCGTCTATTTGAGTTTGTCCAGCTCCTTGATCAGCATTTCCAGCGAGGGGCGCTCGTTGATGTCGTGGACGTCGATGTAGCGGATCACGCCCTGTTTGTCGATCAGAATGAGCGCCCGCTCCGACACCCCGTCGCTGCGCAGGATGCCGTATGCGGATGCCGTCTGCCCGTGAGGCCAGAAATCGGAGAGCACCGGGAACCAGAGTTTCCCCATCTGGTTGGTCCAGGAGAAAAGCGTCGGAATGTTGTCCACGGTGACGCCCAGCAGGATCGCATCGTGGACCTCGAAAAGTTCCTTCACGATGTTGTAGCCGGGCCACTGGTCCGAGCAGACCGGCGTCCAGGCGGCGGGCACGAAGGACAGTACGACATTTTTCTTGCTGGCATAGTCCTTCAGCGACACCACCCCGCCGGAGACGGCCGGGAGGCTGAAATCCGGCGCCTTCTGGCCCACTCGGACCTTGAGCGCGCTGTCCGTCGGTTTCAATCGGCCTGAGTCATAAATGTTCCCCTTGTAGGCGTCGGACAGGCCGTACGAATCCTGCGCGAGGGGCAGGATCAGAGCGGCGGCGAAAACGGCGGTTATGGCCAGTGAATGGAATATGCTTTTCACGTTGCACCCCCTATTTCAGCCCGGACAGCTTGATGATCTGATCGAGAAATGCATCCACTCCCTCAAAAGCGCCCAGCTTGGAGTAAAAGATCCGGTGGGAGCCGTCGGGGTTGATCCGCACACCGATGAAATAGGGCGTCCTCGGCTCCCCCAAAAGCTTGTGGAGCTTGAAATCCCCGTCTGAAAAGAGGGGAAAGGTCACGTTGTACTTCTTCTTGAAGACCCCCACTTCGTAGTCCGAATTGCCGATGCCGATGCCCAGCAGCTTGATTTTCCCCTTCAGGGCCGGATTGCTTTCAATCTTGTTGAAGAGGCTGTTGACGTTGGGCGCCTCGGCCTGGCAGTAGGGGCAGTACATGCTGAAGATTTCGATGAGCACCACGTCGGCTTTGACCTGGGGGATCTTGAAGGGGCCGGAAAAAAGCCGGCCGGACACCCTGAGATAGCTCTTGTCCGCGCTGTCCTTGGGAGCGGGCAGGGTGAAATCGGGCAACTGCCCGCCAACGGCCGGCAGGGAAGCCGCCGCAGAGGGGACGGCCGTGAAACAGGCGAAAAGAGAGGCCAGCAGCAGGCACAGGGCAAACTTTTTCATCATTCAAACCTCCGATGTGTGATTCAATGATTAGAATGAGGGCGGGAGCGCTTAACGAAGAACGAAACCGGCCTCGCGAATTCCTCTTTTTAATAGCTTCCCGCCGTCGTAAAAGCAACCCTAAAGATGGATTGCGGTCCCCGGGTTGCGTGACATAGCGGATCGAGAAGGTGCGGGCGGAGTCATTGCGTCCCGCTGTAGGAGATCTCGCTGTATTCGACGTACCGTTCGTAGACCTTGGCATCGCTCAGGAAGGGCGAAAAGAAAAGCGTGAAGAAACGGTCGCCCCGGGCCAGGTGGATCAGGACCGGCTGCGCGTAGCCCTGCTTGAAGAAGGTCACGGTCGCCTCGCCGTCGGATTTTTTATCGCGGCCGGCCGTGGCAATATCCGCAATCCGCACGTCATCGGGCAGGCGGACGGCGTCTTTTCTCCGTTCATACTGCTTTTCCGGGGTCATGTCGGCGGTGTAGGTCCAGTAGGCGCGGCCGTTCAGATCCAAGTGAAGGACATGGTCCACCTGTTGCCGGACCGCCTCCGCCCTCAGCTCCCTGCTGGCGCCGGTGATTTTCCGGACCGCCGCGCTGAGGCTGTCGTTCATCAGGGTGTCCCGGATTCGCGGGGCGGCGATGAACAGCATCAGCCCGATGATCAGGACGACGAGAGCCAGCTCGATGAGGGTATAGCCGCGATCAGTCGGCTTCCCAGTTGTTGATGTCCTTGTTTTTTCCATCCCCGCCGGGTTCACCGTCAGCCCCCAGTGAGCTCAGGTCGAAGTCTCCGTGGACGCCGGGGCTGAGATAAACGAACTCCTTGTCCCATGGGTCCTTCGGCACCTTGTTCCGCTCCAGGTAGCCTCCCTGTCTCCAGTTTTTGGCCTGCTGGCCGGCGGAGGGAGCTTCCACCAGTGCCTGAAGTCCCTGTTCGGTGGTCGGATAACCTCCATTGTCCAGCCGGTAAAGCTTCAGGGCGGTTTCAAGGCTTTCGATCTGAATGCGGGCTTTCGCGCGCCTTGCCTCGTCGGGCCTTCCCATGATTCTGGGAATGATCAGGCCGGCCAGGATTCCGAGGATCACAATCACCACCATCAATTCGATCAGGGTGAAACCGCGCTCCCCTCTTTTCCGCCTCAATTTCATCATTTTTCAATCCCCCCGTTGCATGAGACTTCTCTGCCCCTGCCGCCGGTTCGGCGGGGTCATTGCGAAAACGTTACCGGACCAGCTGGTTCATTTCAAAGATTGGCAGCAGAATCGAGACGACAATGAAGCCGACGATCAGCCCCATCAGCAGGACCATTGCCGGTTCGAGCAGGGAGGTTATCATCAGGATTTGCGATTCGACTTCCCGCTCGTAGGAATCGGCGACACGGTAGAGCATCGGTTCGAGATTTCCGCTCTGCTCGCCCACGGCGATCATCTCGATGACCATGGGCGGGAAAAAGCCCTTCCGGGCAAGGGATGCGGAGAGCGGCTGCCCTTCCTCGACCTCCCTGCCGGCGCTTTGCAGGTCGTCGGCGATAAGCCGGTTGTCCACGACGTTCCGGACGATCTCCATGGCGGTCAGCAGCGGGACGCCGCTCTGCAGCAGCGTGCCGAGGGTCCGGCTGAAGCGGGCCACCGCCATCTTGCGGTTGACCGGTCCGAAAAGGGGCGCCTTCAGCTTGAGACGGTCCCAGACACGGCGTCCCTGCTCCGTCTGGGTGACGGCATATCTCAGGGCCAGGAACCCGGCGACGGCGACCAGAAGAAGCACCCACCAGAAAGACTGGAGAAAACGGCTCACGGCGATGAGCAGCAGCGTAATGCCCGGCAGGGTCTGGTGCATCTCCTGGAAGATCCGGGTGATGTTCGGCACCACGAAGGCAATGAGGAAAAGCAGGACCAGGCTGCCGATGAGAAACATGAAAAGCGGGTAGGCCAGCGCCGACCGGATTCTCGTTTTCAGGGTCTGCTGGCTCTCGCTGAAATCCGCCAGCCTCTCCAGAACCAGATTGACGTTCCCCGATGCCTCGCCGGCGCGGATCATGTTGACGTAGAAGGGGGCGAAGATTCCGGGGTGGCGGGAAAGGCTTCCCGTCAGGCTGTTGCCCTCATTGACGTCCTCCCGGATCTGCGCCAGCGTTTTTTTCAGCCGGGGGTGCGTGGTCTGGGAAACGAGAACCGACAGCGAGGGCACCAACGGCAGGCCGGCCCCGAGAAGTGTGGCAAGCTGCCGGGTCATGACCGATATCTCCCTCAGGCTGACCTTGCCCGCAAAGCCCTCCAGGGCCTTGCGGGCGGGGGCATTCTCTTTCTGCTGCTCCGACGACTCCCTCAGATCGATCGGGTACATCCTTGTTTCACGGAGCTTCTGACGCGCCCCGGCGGCGCTGGCGGCGTCGACGATGCCCTTGAGCCTGTGGCCCCGGTCATCGAGCGCTATGTATTCATAAACAGGCATAAAGTCGAAACCAAAACGATGCGGATTGAGGAGACAGGCGGTTCATGGGACCCCTCACTTGGGCGGTGCTTCCGTCCTGTCCGGAATCACGTCAACGTCCCGCTTCAGGATGCGGGTGACCCGGAAGACCTCCTCGATCGTGGTGATCCCCGCCAATACTTTGCGGGCTCCGTCGTGAAGCAGGTTGGTCATGCCATGCCGCAGGGCCAGGTCGTTGATCTGATTGGCATCGGACGTTTTCAGAATCAGGTGCTTGATTTCGTCCTCCAGGAGCATGATTTCAAAAATGGCGGTCCGGCCCCGGTAGCCTGTTTTCATGCAGGATTGGCATCCCTTTTTCCGGTACAGCACATGGTCGGAAAGCAGGTCCCGGCCGATGCCGGCGTTTGCCAGCGATTCGTCGTCCGGTATGTAGGCCTCCTTGCATTTCGGGCAGAGGACCCGGACGAGGCGCTGCGCAATGATCGCAATCACCGAGGAGGTGACCAGGAACGGCTCGATCCCCATGTCGATCAGGCGCGTCACAGCGCTGGCGGCGTCGTTGGTATGGAGTGTGGAAAAGACCAGATGACCCGTCAGGGAGGACTGGATGGCGATTTCCGCTGTTTCCCGGTCGCGGATTTCGCCTACCAGGATGACGTCGGGATCCTGGCGGACGATCGAGCGCAGCCCGGTGGCGAAGTTCAGGTCGATTTTGGGGTTCACCTGAATCTGGCCGATTCCCTCGATCTGGTACTCGATGGGGTCTTCGATGGTGATGATGTTGACTTCCGGGTTGTTGATCGTGGAAAGGGCTGCATAGAGCGTCGTCGTCTTGCCGCTGCCGGTGGGGCCGGTCACCAGCAGAATGCCGTAGGGCGACTTAATGAGCTTTTGGAACAGGGCGATGTTCCTGCCGTCCATGCCGAGATCGGACAGTTTCATCATCGATCCGGATTTGTCGAGCAGCCGCAAGACCACCCTTTCACCGAAGGCGGTGGGGATCACGGAAACCCGGATGTCCACGCTCCGGTCTGCGATCTTGATCTCGATCCGTCCGTCCTGGGGCAGGCGCTTTTCGGCGATGTTGAGTCGCGCCATGATCTTGACGCGGGAGGTCAGGGGCGAATGGATCCGCCGGGGCAGGCTGAGAATGTCGTAGAGAATGCCGTCGATGCGGTAGCGGATCTTCAAGGCGCTCTGATAGGGTTCGATATGGATGTCGCTCGCCCGGTCCCGAATGGCACCGGAGAGCAGAAGGTTCACCAGCTTGATGATCGGGGCATCGCTGGTTTCATCCAGAAGGTCTCCGGTCTCTTCGATCTCGGAGATGATGCGGTCTGTCGACTCGTCGCTCATTTCCGCGAAGAATTCCTTGGCCGTGTTCCGGCTCAGGTCATAGGCCAGGTTGATCGCTGCCTGAATCGCGGCCTGCGTGGAAAGGATCGTTCGGCAGTCCCTCCAGCCGAGAAAGTTGCGCAGGTCGTCGGCGGGCTGGAAATTGGCCGGATCGTTGACGGCAACGAGCGCGCCCTGTGGGGTTTCCAGGGGAACCATTCGAAACCGTTTCAGATACTGAATGGGGATCCGGCCGGTAAAGTCCGTATTCATCTGTTCCGTGGGGAGTTCCGGGCAGAAGGGGATCTGAAGCTGGGCGCTCATGGCTTCCAGAAAGCCTGTTTCGGTGATGGCCTTTTTCTGCAGCAGGATGTCCAGCAGGCCGGCCCCGTTTCCACGGAATTCCCGGACCGCCTCAGCCAGTGTTTTTTCCGGGACGCCGGCACGGATCAGGAAGTCAAAGGATGACGGGATCTCGGGCGCGGGTTTCCCCGGTTTCGGATCGTTTCGGGTGGCCGTTTTGGATTCCATGATCTGAACGGTACGGCTACTTCTTCTTTTTCGCCGGCATGGTTTTGATCGTCCCCTCCTGAAGGGAGTGCATATAATCCTTCTTGTCCTGGTGGATGTCCGCGGCGTCCTCGGGTTTCTGGATGATGCGCGGGGTGATGAAAATGAAGAGATTGGTCTTGTCCCCGACTTTCGTTTTGTACTTGAACAACCAGCCCAACAGTGGGATATCGCCCAGCAAAGGGACCTTGTAGATGCCGTCGCTGGTGGAATCCTCGATCAGCCCGCCGATCACGACCGTGTCCCCGCTCTTTACGGTGACGGTCGTCTTCGCCGTTCTTTTCAGGGTGGTCGGGGCCAGAATTTTCATTCCCGTGCCGATGTCCTGCGTCTGCGTGTCCAGCTTCGTGACGGACTGGTCGAGTTTCAGACGGACGAAGCCCTCTTTGTTGATCTGGGGCGTGACCTTCAGCGTGATCCCCACGTCCTTGTACTCGTAGCTGCTGTAATTGATGGTCGAGGTGGTCGTGGTGTCCTGGCGGGTAACGTAGGGGACGTTTTTGCCTACGGTCATCTCGGCCTCCTCGTTGTCCAGGGTCAGGAGTTGCGGGGTGGCCAGGATGCGGACATCCGTATCGGCCTGGTAGGCCTGGATGAAGGCGGCAAGATTTGGAAAAGTGATGTCCGCCCCGCCGACCGTTGCCACCTTGATCGCCTGTCCGATCACGCCCAGCGTGAGGCCGGAGGCAAGCGAGGGAAGCGACGTGATCGTGCCGGTCGACGTACCGGTGGTCGCGCCGGCGGTCGACGGCGTCAGCAGGCCGGAGGAGATGGGGAAAGCGCCCCCCTCGCCGCTGCCGCTGCCGATACCCGTGTAGCTGTCGGAGATTTTCACCGCGCCCATCCATTCGACGCCGATCTTGAAATTCTTGCTCGCGTTCACTTCCATGATCAGGGCTTCCAGGTAAACCATGGCCCGGGGGATGTCGAGCTTCCGGATCACGTCCTCGAGGATCTGGTAATCGGCCGTGTCGGCCGTGATGATCAGCGAATTGGTGGCCTTGTCGGCCACGATCTGCACCGATTTGGAAACCGCCGCCGGTTTCCCGTCAGGCAGCTTGCCCTGTTGGGGAATCGTCGTCAGGACTTTGGCGGTTTCTTCCGCCCGGGCGTTCTGCAGGTAGTAAACGCGAATCATTCCCGTCCCCTTGGGGATTTCCCGGTCCATCAGGGCAATCAGCTCCTTCACCCGGATCGTGTCGTTTTCCGTGGCGGCGACGATGACGGCATTGGTCCGTTCGTCGGCAACGATTTTGACCGGAGCCAGGGACCCCTTCTGCTGGTGGAAGACGCTGATCAACGACTTCAGGGTGTCCGCGGCCGAAGCGTACTTGAGCGGAATGTAGGAGATGGTTTCCCCGGCGCCCTCCACGTCCAGGGTATCGATGATCTCCTGTAGGCGTTTGATGTTGGAAAGGACATCGGTGATGACCAGCATGCCCGCCGGCGGATAGGAGAGGATGATGCTTGACCTGGAGACGAGCGGGTCGAGCACCCGCTTCATCTCGTCCGGGTTGGCATGCTCCAGGGAAACGATCTGGGTGACCATCTTGTCTTCCGACGGGGTGACGCCGTCCGGGAGCACCCTCGTCGCCAGACTCTTCTCTCGTGCAATCTGGGCGGGGACGATCTTGATCACCTCTCCCGACGGAACGGTAGTGAACCCGTTGACTTCCAGGACCGATTCGAAGACCCTATAGACCTCGCTGATGGCGATTTTCTTGGGGGAGACGACGGTCACCTTGCCCTTGACCCGTTCGTCGAAGATGAAGTTCTTTCCGGTCAGTTCGCTGATGAACTTGATGAAGACCTGAATGTCCACATTGTCGAAATCAATGGTGACATACCGGGCGCCCTTGCCGGCTGCATCACCTGCCGTCGGACGCTTGACCGTCTTTTCCGGCCTTGAAGACCGGGGTTCCGTGGGGGAGGGAGAAATCGTCGTCGCGGCGGTCTGAGCCGATGGCGCAGCGGCCGGCAGTGCCGGTGAATGCTTCGCGCCCTCGGATTCGCTTTTCGGACGGCTCCGGTTTTCCGGTGCCTTTCGGGTGCCTTTCCGTCCGTCGGGGGTTTTCCGGTAAGCCGATGGATTGGTGGCCTTTTCCTGCGGTTCCGTCGGTACCGCCGGAGCGGCCGTCGTGACCGTCCGGTCTTCGCCGGCAACGCGGGCAGCAGTTGCCGGCGCAGGAGCGAAAAGGAAAATAATGCAACATGCCGCCGAGAACAGCGACCGCATTGCGCCCTTGCAGGGCGAAGGATCGGTGAAAATTTTGAGGGCCGTCAATGGTTTTGAGTCTCCATCATCTTTCGGAACGCTTCCGTGGACCGGATGTTCGCCAGATCTCTGTCCTGCCTTGCCCACTCGACGACCTTCGGATCGATGTCGATCGCCGACTTCAGGTTTTCCAGCGCCCGGCCGGCATCGCCCCGCTGGGCATGGAGGCAAGCCAGGTTGTAGTAAGGGTCGGCATATTGCCGCTTCTGCCGCAGGGCCCGCTCGAACAGGGAAATGGCCTCCGCGTGGCGGTTCTGGCCCATGTATATGACCCCGAGGTTGTTCATGGCAGATACATGTGCCGGATCGATGCCCAGTGCCATCTTGTACAAATCCTCCGCCTGAGCGGGTTCGTTCCGGCGCTGCGCGTCCAGGGCGTCCCGGTAAAGGGCGCTTGCATCGGCCGGCGACCCGCTTCCATCGGGCTTTTCCGGTGCGGAAGGCGGGGCGGTGACGATGTCCGGGACGCCTTGCGGCACGGATGCCGCCGGGCGGGAAGACGCCACTGCGGAAACCCCCGAAGATTGCCGCTGTTTCATGTCCGCCGGGCGCTCCGCAAACAGGAGCAGGGCGACCCAAAGCGTCACCGCGGTGACCGCGGAAGCCGCTGCCATGGCAAGCGCCAGCGATCGTCTCCGCAAGGGCCGCCTTGGCTGTTTCGGGATCATCCCTTCGCAGGGACCGTAACGGCCGTCTTTCTCCTGCTGGGCCTTTTTCAATGCATCGTTGATATAACTCATTTCATCAATTAGTCAAGTGAATTGGGGTTGCGGAACCCTTCCCCGTACGCTCCGTCAGAAGGGAAAAAGCGAGACGACGCGGTTTCCGAACACGAGGGCGGTGGCCGCGGCCAGAAGCAGCAGCGCGATCACCAGAAGCGCCCACCGATCATGACGAAGCACCCCGGGGACCCTTTTTCCGGTCAGATAAGCGGGGCCGATGTCGCGGACGGCCTCCCGCACGATGCGCCGGTCGATCCCTTCCGTTCCCTGAGCGTAGGCGATCAGCATCGCCCGGTCGCAAATGGCATTGATGCGCCTGGGAATCCCCTGCGAGTGGCGGTGGACCAGCCGGGCGGCCGGCCGCGAAAAGAAAACGCGCTCCCCGCCGCCGGCGATGTCGAGCCGGTGCCGAATGTAAAGTTCCACGTCGTCGCCATCCAGGGGATTGAGGTTATAGCGGACGGTGATCCGCTCACTGAGCTGTTTCAGGGACGGGGACGACAGCATCGCCTGAAGCTCCGGCTGGCCGATGAGCACCATCTGGATCAGCTTTTCCCGTTCCGTCTCCAGGTTGGAGATCAGACGGAGCTGTTCCAGCATCTCGTGGGAAAGATTCTGCGCCTCGTCGATCAGCAGGACCACGTTTTTCCCCTCGCCGTAACTTTTCAGGAGGAACCCGTTCAGTGCGTCGATGCAGTGCTTTTTCGATCTTTCCCCGGTCTGCAAGGGAATTCGGAACTCCTGGATGATCGTTTCCAGAAGTTCCAGGTCAGACATGGCGGCATTGAAAATGAGGGCGCTCTCCACGGACCCGTCGAGGCTTGCCAAGAATGACCGGCAGAGAGTCGTCTTTCCTGTTCCGATCCCGCCGGTCATGACAACGAACCCCTTCCTTTCGGAAATTCCGTAGATCAAATGATTCAGCGCCTCCCGGTGTTGGTCGCTCAGGAAGAGGTACCTCGGGTCCGGAGACAGCTTGAAGGGGTTTTCTTTCAGGCCGAAATAGGAAGCGTACATGGCTTACCGGAAGATATAGTTGAAGGTTTCCTGCCGCCCCTGCCGGTTGATTCGCATGGATATGCTCGATCCCGATTTCATGATGTTGTAAAGTTCCATCATGTCGTCCGCCGTTTTCATGCTGCGGTTGTTGATGCCCTGGATGATATCCCCGTTGTTCAGGCCGATTTTCTGATAGACGCTGCCGTTTTTGATGTTGGAAATGATGAAGCCGTCCGGCGCTCCGGCTGAAAAATAGGGCCGGATCTGGGCCTGGCTCAGCATTGTTCCCATATCCTTCAGGCCGGCTTCGATCTCGTTCCGGTTGACCGCAATCGTCCCGTCCGGCAGGGGTGTTGCCGTCGGGTCGGGCACGGCCGCGCCCGCTTCGGGACGATCGGGCAGGATCGGCTTTTCACTGGTTTCCGGAACCCGCAGGACCTGCTCCCGGTCGTCAATCCGGATGGCCACGGCGTTCCTCATGATCCGGACAATCCTCACGCCGCCGACCGTGTCGCCGACCCGGTAGAGCCGCTGCTTTTTCCGGCTTTTGTCTTCAATGATCGCAAAGGCATATTTGGGGTCGCCGGCCACGGTGCCCCGGACTTCCAGCGCCCCGGCGCTTTCGATCACACCGGCCGTGCCTCCCGGGGGACTGCCCGCCGAGCCGAAAAGATTCCGCTCGGGAATGATCCGGTAGGCATCGGGGGACTCTTTTCCGTCTGTGACGGCGGCGGACGCCGCCCCGGGCGTTCCGGATGAAATGCCAGGCCAGAGCAGCCAGAGATTCAGTGACTTGTAGAAGATACCGGCGGTCAGATAGGCCAGAACGGTGATGACCAGCAGAATCAGCGCTGTTCGGTAGCGGTCCGACCGGGACAGCAGGGCCGGAAGCTGCACACTCCGCCAATTCCATTTTGATAAGATCGCCGGTATTTTCATCGTCTGCATGGTTACATGAATTTGACAACCGGGTTTCCAATGGTGCCGCCCAGCGACAGGGAAAACTTCTGGCCGCCCTGTCCCGCCATTTCGAAACTGCCCGTCAGGCTGATCGGGCTGGCTTTGATGTCCTGCCCGTTGAGCGTAATGTCGCCCGACAGGGAACCGCTGATCCGGTCACCGGCAAATTTCAGCCTGCTGACGGTCAGCATGCCGTTCTTGAGGTTCAGTTGGGTATCGACCCTGCGGAAATCCAGACGGTCGATGCCCATCAGGCTCTCCCGAAGGGGATAACTGCCGTTGAGCAGGGTGAACTCCATCACCCCGGATCCGCCCCGGACGTCCTTTATCGATCCGCTGAAATTCAGGATCCCTTTCAGTTTTCCAGTAACCTGACGGTCCAGCCGCTCCCTCAGATAGTCATTTCTCGCAATATCGATGCCATCAAATTCCACCCTGGCCGTTACCGGTTCCGGATGGAAAAGGAAACGGTCGCTGTCAAGTCTGGCCTTCATTGTGCCTCCGTAGCCATTCGCCCTGACCAGCAGGATCTTCCGACCTTTCAGCAGGCTTCGATATTCGGGTTTCACGGTCATGGCGTCTGCCTGAAAAAGGACCGCCGGGCGATCGCCGGTCTGGAGAACGATTTTTTCCAGATTCAGTCCCGGCGGAAATGCCGGTTTTACGGCCCCGACGAGAAGATTGGCCTGGGGATTCAAGTCCGACACGGAGGAGGCGAAAAAACGGGCCATATCCCTGCCCGGAAAACGCAGGTAGAGGAAAATGGCGAAAATTGCCAGGGCAAAGAGGGCGTAACCTGCGACCGATTTGACGGTATTCGTTTTCATTTCACCGAGTGCCCGGCTGCAGCGGCAGGAAGGTGACAGCCTGCAGCGTCATCGTTAAATATTCCGGACGTTCCTTCATTTTGGCGATGGCGATTTTTCGGACGCTGACCAGGTCCCGGGGGGACTCGACGGCAAAGAGGAAATCCGTGATCTGCTTCATGGTCATAGTGTCCATCTTCATTTCCGCGGAGGATTCTTCAAAGGCCCCTGCCGTAACCGGTCGGGACGGATTGATGTATTTGATGTGGGGCTTCATTTGTGTTTCCGCCGCCTTTTTCTCCAGGTATGAAAAGAGGGTGAAATCCCGTGGCCTGCGCGCCAGGGCCTGCCGGATGTCTTCGGCCTGCTGTTTGATCGCCGCGTATTCCCCACCCAGCGTGGTCATCTCCTTCAGCACCCGTTCATTGGCGGCAATGGACCGGTCCAGCTTCTGCCGGGCTTCCCGCAAAGTAAAGACCGTCAGCGAAAGGATCAAAAAAACCAGCGCCGCGGCCGCGCCGCCGGCCGCCCAGCGCTTCTGGACGACGGTCAATTTCTCCCAGAATGCTCTCATCGCTTCAGTGTCAGTTGCATGTCGAACTCCACCCGCTCCCCCTGCTTGAGCAACGTCGTGGCGCCGATCGTCACGCTGCCGAATAATTTGGATTTCGCGAGTTCCCGCTTGATCGCGTCCACGGCGTCGAAATTTCCGGCCTGCCCCCTGATCGTGACGACATCGTTTTCCAGGGCGAAGTTGCTAAGCAGCAGTTCCGTTCCGGTCGGGGTGAGTGCGGAGATGTCGCGGAGGATGTCCAGCACCTTGACCCGCGGCCTGGTTTCACCCATGCCTTGGGAAACCTTGAGGGCTTCCATCATTCCGGCCTTCATCTGGGAAAGGGGGTCCACGATTCTTTTGGCTTCCGGGTTGTATCGCTTGAACAGGGCGGTGATCTCGTCTTTCAGACGCGTGTTTCGCATATCCGCATAGCGGTAGTCCAGGTAAGCGTCTGTCAGGCCAAGCAAGGCAAACAGCAGGAGGCCCGCCGCCGCCCAGCGGAGCTTCCCCACGAACCGGACATAGGCGTCCTTGAATTTTTCATCCTGTTCACTGAACCGGAAGCCCATTCCCCTTTTGGGGCCCCGCGTGGCCAGAGCCAGGGCCTGGTTCATGATCGCCGGCTGCCACTGTGCGCGGACAGCCGCGTCCATGACGATGTCGCTGCTCTCCGCAAGGTCGGCCGGGGATACCGGGGCCGAAAAGGCACGGGACAGGCCTTCCCGCAGGGGCCGGTAGAGGGAGCCGCCGCCGGTCGTCAGGATCCGGGAAATGCCCTGTTCGATGCGTCCCTGCCAGGAAAGGAAATCCACGGTCCTTTTCAGTTCCGCCAGAAACGACGCACAGGGAGGCAGGTCTGCGGACGCCGGGCCGCTCTCCTCTTGCCGCTTTCTCCGGTCCGCCTCGCCGAAACCGATGCCCCAGCTTTCGGCCAGCGCTTCCGTGACCTGCCGGCCGCCGAAGTCGAAATCCCGAACCTGGACGAGCAATCCTTGGTGGACAAAGACAGCGACGGTCCGGGTGGCGCCGATATCGAGCAGCAGGTCGCAGCCCCCTTCCGTCCCTTTCATGAAAAGACGGGAGGCTGCCGTGATGCCGTCGATGTCGAGGGGCGCCGTGCTTCGGACATGTTTTTCCAGCAACGCCAGGCGCTCCCGGATGGCGGATTTGGGCGCAGCAGCGGTGAAGATCTCCGATTTTTCGGCTGTTCCGACGGTCACGTAATCGATCACGACATCGTCGATGCCGCAGTGGATCAGCGGCTCCAGCGCGAAAGCGAGGGTCTGGCGGATTTTCTTGTCATTCCGGAAGGGAAGCGAGAGGTTGCGAAAGGAGATGTTTCTCGCGGGCAGCGCCGTTACGCAGATACAGCCGCGGCATTCGGGATTGTCAAACAGTTTCTGAAGGGCACCGGGAAGACCGCCGGGTTCGCCGATCGGAACGATCTTTGCCCCGACGACCCGGTGCCCGCCCTTCATGATCCTGACCGCCAGCACTGCCTTGAGCGCGTCTTCTCCGATATCGAGGCCCAATATCTTGTCGGTCATCAATCCGCTTTCCAGGACAGCAGCCTGTAATTTGTCCGGTCCGGCCCCCTCCGAATGACGCCGCTCACCGTCCGCGTCATGCGGTTCATCACCCCGGTGGAAACGATCTTGAAGTAGCTGCTTCTCGTCGTAACCAGCCGCGACGCGATGGAGACATTGGTCATTTCGGGGAGCTTCTGATACCAGGTGGCGCTGGAGAGGTCATGTTCCCTGTTTTTCCGGTATTCGTCCATCCGGTCGGCCAGTTCCGCGGTCATGTCCGGGGAAAGCGATCGCAAGACCGGTTTCGGCGCCGTATTGATATTGATTTTACCATCCCCGTGGACCGTCAGCAGCTGTCGGAGGCCGGGCGTATCCGCCGTTCCGTAGTAGAGCCGATCCGTCATCCCCTTTATCATTAAAAGTTCCTCAATGCAATCCAGAGGGCCGTTCTTGGCGGCATAGGGCCTCACGAGCGCCCGATAATGCGAGCTTTCGGCGCCGACGCCGGTCACATCCTCATCCGAATCGATCCAGTCCTTGATCGCATCGACGATTTCCCCGATTTTTCCGGAATCCAGGTTGAATTCCGGGAGCCCAAGCAGCCGAATCAGCAGGTCCCGGATATCCGGGTTGTAGGCATTGCCGTCCGCCAGCCTGTTGATGTTGATCTTTCCGGCTTCGTCTTCAATCGGGACGGTGAAGTAGCCGTCCGGAAAGAGCAGTTTCGATTTTTCCTCAATCAGGCGGACATTGCCCCAGTCGGCGGTCAGTGCGTCGTATTCCCGCCGGTCGGCGAGCAGCAGCGCAGCGCCCGCATCGAATCCCGACTTGGCGATGTATACAAGCTTGATGCCGTCGCTCAGATTGGCAGCCTCGTGGATGTCCGACCGTGTAGACCGGTTCAGTTCGATGGTGACGGCGACGAGTACGCTGATCATCAGGATGACCAGGATCAGAGCGACACCGCGATTGTCCCCGTTTCTTCTATTCACGTTCCACCTTGGAAAAGGGCAGGTACACCCGCGTCATGAATGTGTAGGGGTTTGCTGGGTCGTTGGAATTGGCCAGCTTCAGCTCGATGGCAATCGCCGAGGGCGCCCTGTTCTTTTGCTGCACATCGGCGTCCGAGGCAGAATCCCAGGTTTCATGGCTCCTTCCGGCTGCATCGAAAAATCTGAGATCGAGGGAGTGAATGCGGTTGCAGAGCACGAACCCTTGCCCCGGGCCGGCCCCCCCCTCTTTTTCGCGACGCCGTTCGTCGGCCCGAAGCAGGACCAGGCCGTCCCTTTCCCGGTCATCGGCCATGAAATATTCGACGGTGCTCACGCCGGGAGAACCGCCCTTTTCGTCCACTGCCAGATTGACGGCGGCCGTGAAGGACACTGCCGCGAAGCCATCCCGTCCCCGGTCGTTGTGACGTGCCGTGATCTCGAATCTCCCTCGGTAGGGGGCGATGGCGCCGAGGTCCCGCATCATTCGCTCCATCGTCGTCCGGCCCATGTTGTAAATTTCGCTGTCGGATTCCGAGACCCGGATGTTTCGGAAAGTTCCTGTGTAGGAAACGTAAGCCGTGGAAAGAACGATTCCCAGAATCAGGATGGCAATCAGGATTTCAATGAGGGTAAATCCCCCTTCCTTTTCCCGGGTCATCGCACTTCTTCCGTTTCAAAGTGGACGTTTCCGATACCCGAAGAACTTTCCACGTGTTGCATGCTGTTCATTGCCTCACCATCAGTTTGTACCGGACCACCGTGAACGTATTGTTTTTTGCCAGCCGCTCATGCGTGACGATCATTTCCAGCCTTTTGACACGGTCGATTTCGGTGTCACGGACCTCCAGCCGCCACCGATAATCGGGGAATTCCACTCCGAAATCGCCGTCTTCTGATTGAAGGTTCCGCGGATCCTTTGCCTCAATCTCAGTCATCCGGCTCTGTGCCAGCAGGGAGGCGGTGGTCAGGAACCGTGCATGGGCCGCCATGGACGCACTCTGGGATTGGGACTGAAAGATGACAACCAGCGCGATCGCGAGGATGGCCATGGCGATCATGACCTCCATCAGCGTGAAACCCTCGGGTCCGCAGGGGGAAAATCGGTGTGCACACTCTCCCGGCTTCCCCGCAGGGACGATCCGGATGATTTTTTTCATGATGTCAGGACGCCCTTTGCATGGATCATCGCCGGTTCGCCGGAGCGAGACCTCTTCCCTGTCCACGGGAGATTTTTTGAATGGATCGGATGAAACGGCATCCCATCGCTCGGATTGACAACAACCCCCGGAGCGCTGTGACAGATCACGCATGACGGATATCTGTGATTCATTTCAAACGACTTGAAACCATAGCAAAATCACGAGCGCTGTCAAGTTGCGATTGGTTTGTGTTCCCCTCTTGACCGTCCGGGCGTGGTATGGTAGAAGATAAAAAGAGCCTGATTTTACATCGGGAAAGGAAAACAAGGAGTTCTTATGCCGCTGTACGATTTTGAATGCTGCCGATGCAGCCATGTCTATGAGGCTTTCCTGAAAGTGGACGAACCGTACGACCGGCTGGAATGTCCCGAATGCAGGGCAATACAGCCGAAGAAACTGGCCACCGCCTTTCGCACCAATGCCTGGTCGAAATTTCTGGACACCATGGAAAGGAAGGTCAATCCGCACAAGTTCAAATAGTGAATAAAATTCACGGAAGCCTGACCGGCCTCGCGCCGGCGCAGATCAGAGGAATCGAACAGCTCTACCGGCGGCGGGTGCCGCCGGAACGGATCGTCAGCCATGAACTGGCCCGGCAGCTGACCGCCATCTCCCGGGAAATCAACCGCCAAATCGGAATTCTCATCACCCGCCGGGGCGAGATCGCCTTTGTCATTGTGGGTTCCCACAAGGACATTCTGATCCCCGGCCTCGACAGCTACCGTGCTTCCTCCGCCCGTTTCAAGGGCCTGCGGCTGGTCCACACCCACCTGGACGGCGAACAACTGACGACCGACGATTTCACGGACCTGGCGCTCCTGCGGCTGGATCTGGTCTGCGCCATTACCGCCCTTCCGGACGGTTTCCCCGACAAGGCGTACACGGCGCATCTGATCCCGGAGAACCAGGAAGGCGCCTACTGGATGCAGCTTTCCCCGGCGCCGCCTTCCGAACTCACCCTCGATTTCTTATCCTTCATCCAGGCCCTGGAGGGCGAATTCGCAAAAAAACAGAAGACCCGGAAAGTGGATGCAACGGACCGGGCCATTTTGATCCGGGTGGAAACCGATCCCCTGGCGGAATCGGGACATGTCCTTAATGAGCTGAAAGAGCTCGCGCGCTCCTGCGGGGTCGAGGTTTTTGACGCCGTCCTGAAGCACAGGGCGCAGCGGGACCCCCGGTTTCTCCTGGGCAAGGGCCAGCTTTCGGATCTGGTGATCCGGGCGTTGCAGATGGGCGCCAATCTCCTCGTCTTCGACCATGAGCTCACGGCCGCACAGATCAAAGCAATCGCCGATTTTACCGAAATCCGGGTGGTCGACCGGACACAGGTTATTCTGGACATTTTTGCCCGGCGCGCGCACAGCCGTGAAGGGAAGATTCAAGTGGAGCTCGCCCAGCTGCAGTATCTGCTGCCGCGGCTGATCACGAAGAACACCGCCATGTCGCGGCTTACGGGTGGGATCGGCGCCAGGGGTCCCGGCGAAACGAAGCTGGAGATCAACCGGCGGCGCGTCCGGGACCGCATTCACCGCCTTCAAAAAGAACTGCAGACCGTTCAGAAGGCCAGGGCGGTGCGGCGGGCCCGCCGCGAAAGAACGGGCCTCCCCGTGATCTCCATCGTGGGATACACCAATGCCGGAAAGTCGACGCTTTTGAACGCCCTCACGAAAAGCGAAGTCTTTACGGAGAATCTCCTTTTTGCCACCTTGGACCCCAAAAGCTCGCGACTCCGTTTTCCGCGGGACCGGGAGGCGATCATCACCGACACGGTCGGATTCATCCGGGACCTGCCGAAGGAACTCTTTGCCGCCTTCCGGGCGACCCTCGATGAGCTTCACGAGGCGGACATTCTGCTCCACGTGATCGACATCAGCAACCCGAACTTCGAAAGCCAGATCAACGCCGTAGAAAACATCCTGCAGGAGCTTGCCATCACCGGGAAACCGACGCTCCGCGTCTTCAACAAAGCGGATCGCTTCCCCGACAAAAACGGTCTGAACAACCTCTGCCGGCGCTTCGGCGCCACTGCAATTTCCGCCCTGCAGCCGGAGACCCTGCCGGCGCTGGTGGCTGGAATCGAAGCCCTGGTCCTGAGGGATCGGACAGACCATCCGGTCGCGCATACCTGAGCTTCGGGAAAGCAAACGGACACTGCAGATCGGCACGGCCCCGGAACACGGGCCGCCGATACGATTTTCCATCGCAGGGCAGGAGGCGCTGCGGAAGAGGTGGTCTGCTGCAGCAGGACGCGTTCGCGGCGGAAATCCGGCCGGAAGCGTCGGTCATCGCCGTCCTTACATGATGCCCTTGTACCACCCGCCGTCGATCTGGATGGCGGCGCCGGTAATGTAGCCGCTGTGCTCGGAGGCCAGGAAGGCGACCAGTCTGGCAAATTCTTCCGGCGTGCCCAAGCGGCCCATGGGTATGGACGATTCCCACCTTTTGATGATGGCCTCGGGCGTCGTTTTTTCCTTTTCAGCGGTGACCTTCGCGAGATTCCGGACGCGGTCGGTCAGCGTGTAGCCCGGGCAGACACTGTTGACGGTAATATTGAAAGGTGCCAGTTCGTTGGAAAGGGACTTGGCGAGGCCGATCACGCCGGACCTGACCGTGTTGGAGAGGATCAGCCCGTCAATGGGCTGCTTGACGGCAATCGATGTCATGTTGATGATCCGTCCCCATTTTTTTTCCTTCATCACAGGCACCGCTTCGCGCGTCATCACGATAGTGCTCATGAGGTTGAGCCGGAACCCGTATTCCCAGAGCTTGTCGTCGATTTCCAGAAAGCTCGTTGAAGGCGGGCCGCCGGCATTGTTGACCAGAATGTCAACCGTGCCGAAATGCGCCACCGCCCTGCGAACAAACTGTTTGGCCTGTTCAAGGTCCGTGACATCGGCGGGAATGGCCAGAACCTCGCCGCCCGTCGCCCGGCGGATCTCCTCCGCCGCAGCCGGCAGATAGGCGTCATCCAGGGAACCGATGGCCACTTTTGCCCCTTCCCCGGACAGCGTCATCGCCACGGCCTTTCCGAGGCCCATGCTTCCGCCTGCTACCAGCGCGACCCTGTTTTTCACTCCCAAGTCCATAGCCCCCTCCTTGCGGTCTTGTGGATTCCAAAATATGGAAGACCGGCTTGGTATGATGACATTTACGGCAACACCATATTATAAAAAAAAATATCCGTCAATCGCTTGACAAAAAGAATCAGAAATGCAAATAAGAATTGCAAGATGTTTTGAGTTGCTTTACTTAACTGTTTTCGGATGTCCTGACAATGACCGCATTCATGAAGAGAGGAAAATTGAATCTGCAAAACCTGCTGGGGTTGTTGCGCCTCTCTCTTCTAAGGATGGGATTAAACCCATCCCCCGTCGTTTTTAGGAACATGTAGCAGTCGCTCCGAAAGAAAATACAGCACGATCCTAAAGGCCATGGGTGAAGAATCCATGGCCTTTTTCGTCGTCCCGCACATTTTGGGCGCCGATGCAGGGCATCCGTGAAAGGGAGAAAGGCATATGCAGGAAGTGATTTGGCATGGAAGAGGGGGACAGGGGGTGGTCGTTGCGGCGCAGATCCTTGCCGAGGCCGCTTATCTGGAAGGATTCAAGGGGGTGACCTCCGCACCGACCTTCGGTCCTGAGCGGCGGGGGGCGCCGCTGACGGCTTCCACGCGGATTGCCGACGATTCGATCCGGACTTTCTCGCAGATCGAATTCGCCGACATCACCGTCGTGCTGGATGACAGCCTCTTCGATGTGGTGGACATCCTGGGCAAAGTCCGCCCCGGAGGGCTCGTGATCATCAATACCACCCAGGCAGCGGAACATTTCAAAGTTCCCGAAGAGATCGGCCTGGCGACGGTGGACGCCGCTACCGTATCGATCAAGCAGCACCTGATCAAGGAGGGAGCGCCGGTGGTTAATACCCCTATGCTGGGCGCCTTCGCCAGGGCCTCCGGCATGGTTTCGCTGGACAACCTGGAAAAGGCCCTACGAGGTAAATTGTCCCGAGAGGCGGTGTTCAAAAATTTCGCCTCCGTGAAAGCCGCCTATGAAACGACAACGATCCGGGAAAAAAGGGGCGGTCCGGGATGAGGAACGCATGCGGAGGCTGAAAGGCCATGTCCGGCGGCCCGTGCATGCGCGAAAGGGAAAGGCGCAAAGCGCCGCTAGCGGTTCGGTGTCGGTTCCGCACAACGAGGAGACGTACAATGGAAGAGAAGAGAGACGAAAACATTGCGGCGATGTGCACCGTCGCCATCGGAGAGGCCGGCAAAACGGGCGATTGGCGGAGCGTCCGCCCGGTCATCGACCGTAAAAAATGCATTCCTTCCGTAAAAAACAAGCCGGCCTGCTTTCTCTGCTGGCTCTACTGCCCGGAGGGGGTGGTCAAGGCCGGCATACCCGTCGAAATCGATCTGGAGTACTGCAAGGGATGCGGCATCTGCGCGGAGGAATGCCCGCCCCGGGCCATCAGCATGGTAAGGGAGGACAAGAGCCATGAGTAATGTCCAGATCATGACGGGCAATCAGGCGGCCGCCCTGGGGGCGAGACTCTGCAACGTGGAGGTGGTGGCCGCCTATCCCATCACTCCGCAGTCTCAGCTGGCCGAGATCCTGTCCCAGTATGTGGAGAGCGGCGAGCTGAAGGCGGAGTACGTTCGTGTGGAGGGGGAGCATTCCGCGCTCACCGTCTGCATTTCGGCATCCACCGTCGGGGCGCGTGTCTTTACGGCGACCAGCGCCAACGGCCTGCTCTATATGCATGAACAGCTTCACTGGGCGGCCGGTTCGCGCCTGCCCATTGTCATGTGCTGTGTCAACCGGGGTGTCGGCGCCCCCTGGACGATCTTCAACGACCAGCAGGATTCCCTCGCCCAGCGGGATACGGGCTGGGTGCAGCTCTACTGCCGCAACAACCAGGAAATCATCGATACGGTCATACAGGCCTACCGGATCGCCGAGGCGGTGTATTGTCCGGTCATGGTCTGCTATGACGGGTTCGTCCTGTCCCACACCATGATGCCCGTGGATGTGCCCGATGCCGGTCCGGTCAGGGATTTTCTGCCCCCCTACCGGCCGCACACGATTCTTTCGCCAGACGATCCGAGGAATCTCAATCCCGTTCTTTTCCCGGGACAGCGCCGGGACAGCGAGGGCGTCCTTCGAGACGGCTACATGGAGATGCGCTACAAGCTGCAGGCGGCGCTGGAGCGTACACCGGATGCCATCCGCACCGTCAACGCCGCCTTTGCCGAAGCCTTCGGCCGGGATCACGGCGGGATGCTCTGGGAATACAAAACCGAAGACGCGGAACTGACCCTGGTGGCCATGGGGTCGCTGGCCAGCGAGGCCACGGCGGCGGCGGATTTGCTCCGGGCCGACGGTGTCAAGGCGGGTGTCGTGGGAATCCGGGCGTACCGTCCGTTCCCGAAGGAGGATGCGCGCGGGGTCTTCCGGAAGGCGAAGGCGATCGTCATCTTCGAAAAGAGCATCAGCTACGGCTATGAGGGCGGCCTCTGCTCCGACCTGAAGGCCGCCTTTTACGGAACGGACATCCAGGCGCCCGTGCACAACTACATCGCCGGTCTGGGCGGCAGGGATGTAAAAGCCCGCGAACTGGCGGCGGCGGCAAGGGATTCCCTGGCCGGTTTTGATCAGGGGATGAGAGAACCGAAAACCACTTGGCTCAACACATTCACAGGATGAAGCTATGCCGGAAAATCTTTTCAAGCTGAACGCAAAGGAATATATTCTGCCCGGGACGAGGGCCTGTCAGGGATGCGGCCTTTCGCTGAGCTATCGTTATGCCCTGAAGGCGCTCCGGGAAAACACCATCGTGACCCTGCCAGCCAGCTGCATCTGCGTCCTGCAGGGGATCTATCCCAGTACGCCCGTGATGATCCCCTGCCTGAACAACTCCTTCGCCAGCACGGCGGCCTCGGCGGCGGGGATCGTGGCGGGTCTCCAGGCCCTGAACCGGACCGATACGACCGTCATGGCCATTGCCGGGGACGGCGGGACCTTCGACATGGGCATCCAGGCCCTGAGCGGGGCGGCGGAGCGGGGAACGGACTTCATCTATGTCTGCTACGACAATGAGGGGTACATGAACACGGGCACCCAGCGCTCCAGCGCGACGCCCCTGGGGGCGATCACGTCCACCACGCCGGTCCTGACAAAGCAGCAGCACAAGAAAGACTTCATCAAGATCATGGAGGCCCACGATCTCCCCTACCTGGCCACGACCTCGCCGTCCTACCCAATCGATCTCTACGACAAGTTCGTCAAAGCCAAGAAGATCAAGGGGACCCGCTATATCCACATCTACGTGCCCTGTCCGCCCGGTTGGGGGTACCCTCCCAAGGACACCATCAAGACGGGCAAACTGGCCGTGGAGACGGGGCTGGTCGTGCTCTTCGAGATCGAGAACGGGAAGTTCCGCTTCACGGGACGGAGCAAGACGCTGGCCGAACGGGGAAACCGCCTGCCCGTCATCAACTATCTGGAGAAACAGGCGCGCTTCCGGAAAATGAACATCGAGCAGCTCAATCAGCTGCAGGCGTGGGTGGATGCGAAGTGGCAGGAATATGTCCGGCGGGCGGAGGGGTAGCGGCAAGGACCTCCCGGATCAGGGCGGCGTAGCGTTTGGCGGCGCCGCGACTGGCGGCCACAGCCCGGCCGGCGTTTAGCCCCCGGGCTGCCATGGCTGCAGGGTTCCGCAGAAGGGCCAGGACTTGATCGGCAAGTTCCCGGCCGTTTTGTACGGTGATGCCCGCGCCGGCCTCTTCGAGCAGGGCTTTCTCATCCCGGAAATCTTCCATATAGGGTCCATAGAGGACCACCTTGCTCCAGGCCGCTGGCTCCAGGATGTTCTGACCTCCTCTGGGCACCAGGGATCCGCCGCAATAAACGACGGTTGCCAGGCTGTACAGCTTGAAGAGTTCCCCGATCACATCCACCACGACAACCCGCTCGTTTTGCCTTTTCCGCCCCTGGTCGATTTCCGTCAGGGTCAGACTGTCGTCAAAACCGGCCTGCCGGACCTGCTGCATCACCGCCGCGGTCCGTTCGATATGCCGGGGGACGAGGATCAGTTTGAAATCCGGATATGCGGTCAGCAGCTCGCGGAAGACTTGCAGCACCACGTTCTCCTCGCCCTCGTGGGTGCTTCCGGCCACGAGAACCCTTTCCCCGACGGCGATCTTGAGGCGTGCCGCCGCCTCCGCCTGAATGTCCGGTGAAACTCTCGCTGCGAGGCTGTCATACTTGGCGTTACCGATCACGCGAATCCGCTCCGGCGCCATGCCGATCGCCCTTGCGCGCCGGGCGTCGGTTTCCGATATGACGCCCATGACGCAAATGTCTTTCAGGATCCGCTGCCAGAAAAAGCGGGTGAGGCGATACTTTTGAAAAGATCGGGGGGACAGGCGGCCGTTGACCATGGCCATTCGGATTCCGAACTTCCGGCAGATGCGCAGGAAGTTCGGCCAGAGTTCGGTCTCCGTGAGCACCACCATTTCCGGCCGGATCAGTCGGATGATTTTTCGAACGACCCAGGGAATATCCAGTGGAAAATAGAGAAGTGACGTGGCTTCCGGAATCAGCCGGCGTGCCATCTTCTGACCTGTTTCCGTGCCCGTGGAGAGAATCAGGCAGGCTTCCGGGAAACTCGCGCGCAGGGAAGCCACGATCGGCGCAGCGGCCGTGACTTCTCCGACCGAAACGGCATGGACCCAGATTCGGGGCGTTCCCACCATCCGTTCATACACGTCCGGACGGTTGAAGCCGAACTTGGGTCCCACACTGGTACGGTATTTGCCGGTGAAGAGGATCTTCATCCCGTAATAGGGAATGAGAAAAACGGCGGCGACGGACAACAGGATGTTGTAGAGCAGGAACATTCAACGCCTCCTGTCGCGGGGCAGGGACTTGGATAATCGCCGCGGCCGAAAGGCTGCGTTTGACACGATGCCCACGATCGTGTATGAAAGCGCCATGATGAAGATCGCACCCTCCATTCTTTCCGCCGATTTCAGCCGGCTGGGTGAGGAAATCGCCGCCGTGGAGGCCGCCGGCGCGGACTGGATCCACATCGATGTCATGGACGGCCACTTCGTCCCCAATCTCACTATCGGACCGGGCGTGGTCCGGTCGCTGCGGAAGACAACTTCCCTGCCTTTCGATGTCCATCTGATGATCGAGCACGCCGAGCGGTTTCTGGACGACTTTGCCGGGGCGGGCAGCGATTGGATCACCGTTCACGCCGAGACGGCCGGCCACCTGCACCGGACGCTCTTGCGGATCCGGGAACTGGGCGTTCGCGCCGGCATCTCCCTGAACCCCGCGACGCCGCTGACGCTCATCGAGCCGGTTCTGCCGGACATTGACCTGCTGCTCATCATGACCGTCAATCCCGGCTTCGGCGGCCAGCAGTTCATCCGGACGATGCTGCCGAAAATCCGCCAGGCACGGGAGCAGATCGATCGACTGTCCCGTTCGATCGTGCTGGAAGTGGATGGCGGCGTGACGCCCGCAAACGCCCGCGAAATCCTCGAAGCCGGCGCGGATGTTATCGTTGCCGGCGCCGCTATTTTCGGCAGCGGGGATTACCGGGCCGCCATCAACGCTTTGAAGGCTTTCACGGTGCAGTGATCAGGAGACCTTTTCTGCCAGCCTTTCCTGGACCACCTTCGCTTCCGCGACAATCCGTTCGAAAAGTTCGGCTACCGTCGGCTCGTCCTTGACCAGACCCATGACCTGCCCGACCGGCAGGATGCCCTTTTCCACATCGCCGTCTTCGGTGGCCAGCTTGAATGCCTTGAACCCGTTGGCCATGTAGGCCATCTGCATCGCGTTCTTCCAGCCCGAGGCCAGAATCCCGACAAAGAGCTTCAGGTAGGGCATGTTCATCTGCGCGGCGACTTCGCGGGAATTGACGAGGGCGGCGGGGAGATCGAGCCCCCCCCGAATGGCCTTTTCCGCCGCGTCCGTCTTCATGACCCGGCAGAATATTCCGTCTACGCGCTTCGAATACAGGGTGTCCGTGACATCCTTTTCCAGGGAGAGCTTCTTGAAGTTGCCGTGCAGGGGGCTTTCCTTCGTGGTCATGAGCCGTGTGCCCATGGCCACGCCCTCCGCACCCAGAGCCAGCGCCGCCGCCAGCCCACGGCCGTCAGCGATGCCGCCCGCGGCAATGACGGGGATCTGAAGGGCGTCCACGAGGCTTGGAATGAGCACCATCGAGGTCAGCGCCTCGCCGTGTGCCGCCGCTTCGTTGCCGGTGGCGATGACGCCGTCCGCTCCGTAATCCTGCGCCCGCCGGGCGTGACGGGCATTCACCACCGTGGCGATCACCTTTCCGCCGTACTGGTGCGCCCCCTTGACCAGCCAGTCGCCCTTGCCCAGCGCGAAATTGATGACCGGCACCTGCTCCTCCAGAAGCACCTTGGCGTTCTCCGCCGCGCCGGGCATGAGCAGGGTGGCATTGCAGCCGAAGGGCTTGTCCGTCAGTTTTCGGATCTCCTGGATCGCCCTGCGGGTCTGCCGGGGGTCCATCGGACCGGTGGCCAGAATGCCCAGGCCGCCGGCGTTGGAGACGGCCGCCACCATGCGGGGCACGCTGATCCAGCTCATGCCGGAAAGCAGGATCGGGTACTTGATGCCGAACAGTTCGGTAATTCTTGTTTTCACTTAAAAACACTCCTTGTTGGTTGATTCCGAAGTCCTTTGAAAAACGGTTTCGCCGCCTCGCAAAAAATCATGCACTTCCGACGGCACACCCTCTTTCGCCGGTCTTGCGCTTCCTCGTGCGGCCGAAGCCCTCCCATAACGGGAGCAGGCAGGGCTGAAAACCCCGCCTGCTCGCTGAATGGCGCCGTGAAAACGCTGAAAGCCGGAATGCTCAGGCCTGCAGGGTCCGGCCGATGGTCATGATCTCCGCTTCCTTCGTCCCCTCGTACAGCTCGAGGATTTTGGCGTCGCGGTACCATTTCTGAACGGAATACTCGTCAATATAGCCGTAACCGCCGTGGAGTTCCACGGCATTGTTGGCGCAGAAGACCGCCGTCTGGCCGCTGTAGAATTTCGCCATCGCGGCCAGATGGTAGTCCGGCCGTCCCACATCGACCAGCCAGGCCGCCTTGTAGACCAGGCCGCGCAGGGCCTCGATCATGATGACCATCTCGGTGAGCTTCTTCTGGGTGAGCTGGTAATTGCCCAGGGGCTGGCCGAAGGCCGTTCGTTCCTTCACATACTTGATGCTCGTCTCCAGGCAGGCCTCGGACAAACCCAGTCCCTGCGCGGCGACCATGACGCGGGTCGTGTTGAAGAAATTCATCAGCTGGATGAAGCCGCGCCCCTCCTTGCCGACCAAATTGCTCTGAGGCACCCGCACGTCTTCGAGGGCGATCTCCGCCGTGTCGCTGGACCGGATGCCCATCTTGCCGCGGATCTTGTTCCTCGTGATTCCCTTGGAATCGGCCGGGACGATGATCAGGCTGAAGCTGTTGTGCTTCTTCTCCTCGGGATTGGTGATGCACTGGGTGACCATGAAGTCGCAGACCGTCCCGTTGGTGATGAACATCTTGTTGCCGTTGATCACGTAATCGCTGCCGTCCTTCACGGCGCGGGTCTTGTAGCCGGCCACGTCGGTCCCCGCGTTGGGCTCCGTGAACGCCCCGGCGCTGACCTTTTCCCCGGAACAGACCATCGGCAGGTAGGCCTTCTTCTGCGCTTCCGACCCGTACTGGAAAATCGACTCGCAGCCGAAAGTGGCGGCCACCACGTTCAGGCCGATGCCCATGTCGATCTTGGAGAGCTCCTCGGTGATGATGGAGTTTCCCAGAATGCCCGCCCCGGCGCCGCCGTACTCCTCGGGAATCCAGGCGCCGACCAGGCCGTTCTCCGCGGCCTTCTTGCGGATCTCCGGCGTGTACTTCTCGTGCTCGTCGCACTCCTTGGAGACAGGCGTGAACTCCGCCGCGGCAAATTTGTACGCCATGTCCTTCAACATCTTCAATTCTTCGGTCAATTCAAAATCCATCGTCTCTTACCTCCATCCTTGTGTAGTGATTCACTTGCTGTAAGACTTTCTCAATTCCACCTTGCTGATCTTGCCGACGCTGGTCTTGGGAATGGCGTCCACAAACAGGATCTTGTCGGGCACTCCGTATTTGGGAATGCGCCCCTCGTCGGCGAATTTCATCAGGAACGACCGGACCTCCTCCTCGGTGACCTTGCCCTTGAAATCGGGTTTGATCACGGTCACGATAAAGGGTCGCTCGCCCCACTTGGCATCGGGGATGCCGATGGCCGCCGCCTCTAGGACGGCTTCATGGCTGCTGACCAGGTTTTCCAGTTCGAGCGACGAGATCCACTCGCCGCCGGTCTTGATCACGTCCTTGATCCGGTCGGTGATCTGCACGTAGCCTTCCTTGTCGATGTAGGCCACGTCGCCCGTGTGGAGCCATCCATCCCGCCACAGCTCCTTGGCGCGCTCCGGATCCTTGTAGTAGCTTTCCGTCAGCCAGGGGGCCCGGACCACCAGTTCTCCCGTCGTTTCGCCGTCGTGGGGAAGGAGCTGACCGGACGGGCCCATCAGCCGGGCATAGACCAGGGGCGCCGGCAGGCCGGTCTTGATCAGCGTGTTGACCTGCTTGTCCTTCGGTTCGACCAGCATGTGGGGCTTGAGGTTGGCGATGGTCAGAAGCGGACAGGTTTCCGACATGCCGTAGGCGGCGTAGATCTCGATCCCCAACTCCATCGCGGCAAGGGCCAGGCTTTTCGTCAATGCGGCGCCGCCGATGATGACCTTCCACTTGGACAGGTCGACTTTCTTGGCCACCGGGCTGCCCACGAGCATCTGAATGATCGTCGGCACGCAGTGGGACAGGGTCACCTTTTCGGTCAGGATCAGCCGGAGCAGCATCTCCGGCTCGTAGCGGCCGGGGTAGACCTGCTTGACGCCCATCATCGTCGCTGCATAGGGAACGCCCCAGGCATGGACGTGGAACATGGGGGTCAGGGGCATATAGACATCGGTGGACCGGAAACGCCCGGGCGTGTCATAGGAGCCGGTGACCAGCAGAAGCGCCTGGGCGTGGAGCACGAGCTGGCGGTGCGAGAAGTAGACGCCCTTGGGGAGCCCGGTGGTCCCGGTCGTGTAGAACGTGGTGGCCCGGGTGTGCTCGTCGAAATCCGGAAAATCGTAGGCATCCGCGGAAGCGGCCAGCAGCGCTTCATATTCCCCGTCGAAGGGAACCTTCGAGGTCGGCTTCTCCGCGTCGTCGTTGATCAGGATGACCTTCTTGACGGTGGTCAGCTTGTCCCAGATCGCCTCCAGCAGGGGCAGAAAGTCCTTGTTGATCAGAACGACCTTGTCTTCCGCATGGTTCATCGTATAGAGAATCTGCTCCGGCGACAGTCGCCAGTTCTGGGTGTGCAGCACCGCCCCCATCATGGGAATGGCGTAGAAGCACTCCAGGTAACGGTGGCTGTCGTAATCGAAGACGCAGACCACATCGCCTTTTCCCACGCCCAGTTTTTCCAGGCCGTTGGCCAGACGGTGAATCCGCTCGTACATTTTCCGGTAGGTGAGGCGAACCTTGTCGCGGTAGACAATTTCCTGATCGGGCGCGAAAAACATCGGCGTCTCCAGGATGTGTTTGATCAACAGTTGATATTTGTAACTCTCACCCGCTTCATAGACCTTTTTTGCCATGCTGTTCCCTCCTTGATGAAGTCATTCGTGATGATCTTTCAAAAAACGGCTTCACCGCCCGCGAACCGTTTTTCACGGACCGTGCAAAAAGCCCCGTGGGTTATTTGCCGTATTCGTAGACGCCCTTTCCGGTCTTGCGGCCGTAGCGTCCCGCCCGCACCAGCTTTTTCAGGAGCGGCGCCGGCCGGTATTTGTCGCCCAGTTCCCGGTGCAGGCCTTCCATCACGCGGAGCAGGGTCTCGTTGCCGACCAGGTCCGACAGCGCCAGGGGTCCGATGGGGTGGTTGCAGCCCAGGACCATGCCCTTGTCGATGTCCTCCGCCGTGGCAATCCCCTCGTCCAGGGCGAAAAAGGCCTCGTTCAGCATGGTGCACAAGATCCGGTTCACGGCAAAGGCCGGGGCCTCACGCACTACGATGACTTCCTTTCCGATTTTCTTGCCCCAGGTCTTGGCGATCTCCAGCGTCTCGTCGGAGGTCTCGTAGCCCCGGATGATCTCCAGCAGGCGCATGACCGGCACGGGATTGAAGAAATGGGTTCCGATGAATTTGCCGGGTCGCGAGGTGATCGACGCCATCTCCGTGATGCTCAGGCCGGAGGTGTTCGTGAAGAACAGGCAGTGGGCGGGAACGATCTGTTCCAGTTCCTTGTAGACCTGCTTCTTGACGTCCATCACCTCGATGACGACTTCCACAACCACATCGGCGCCCGCCGCCGCTTCCTTCAGGTCCAGCGTGGGCTTGATCCGTCCCAGAACGGCGTTCATGTCCTCCTGCGTCCGCTTCCCCTTCTCCACGTCGCGGGCGAGATTTTTCGTGATCGTTTTCATGCCCCCGTCAATGAAGCGCTGCTCGATGTCCCGCATCGTGACCTGATAGCCCGCCTGGGCGCAGACCTGGGTGATTCCGTTTCCCATGAGTCCCGCTCCCAAGACGCAAATCTTCTTGATTTCCATTGTTCCACTCCTTTCCTCAGTTATTTTTTATGCCTTTGAAGGCATAATGGGACGAAGCCGGGGTGTTCGGGCAAACCTGATTGATTCAGGAATCAACCTGGCCGGCTTATAGCACATTCCCCATATCGTTACAATTGATTCCTGAATGGAAATGTCGTAGAAAGAGGCGAATCTTCTCATCAGGCCCCCGGTCATGCACCTGATCATCGACGGATACAATCTGATCCGCCAGTCCGACGCCTTCCGGCAGTCCGAAAAAGTCAGTCTGGAAGCGGGGCGCCATGCCCTGCTCCGCAGCCTTTCGCAATACCGGAAGCGGACGGGCCACCGGATAACAGTCGTCTTTGATGCCTGGGTGAGCGGATCTCCCGAAGTGGAACGGGACCGCTATGGGGGCATCGCGATCCTCTATTCCCAGCGGGGCCGGACGGCCGACGACCTGATCAAACGGATTGTGCAGGAGCGGCGGGATGCGTTGGTGGTTGTCACTTCGGACCGCGATATCGCGGACTTTGCATCACGCCGGGGCGCCCCCGCCATTTCATCTTCGGATTTCGAGACCCGCCTGCTGGAGGCGGCGACGGGAACGGGCCGCCCCGAAGTGAATGCCGTGCCGGACCGGAACGGGGAACCGGGAGACCGCGAACGGTCTTCTTTGAGGACGAAAAAGAAAGGCCCGTCCCGGCGCCTCTCCAAAAAGCAGAGGGCCGTTCAATCCGCATTTCGAAAGCTTTGAGCCGGGTTTTTCAGCCCGGGTCTATGAAGAGCAGACCTGCAGGATAAAGCGCTCCAGCATCAGCCGCTGATCTTTCGATGTCGTTTTCATGGCAAGGTCCATTTCGACCAGGCTGTCGAGCAATTCGACAAGGCGTTTTTCCGTGAAACGGGGCGCATGGCTCAGCGCCTGATAAAGGACGTAGGGGTGGGGGAGCGGGGGGCCGGGCATTCGCTGGATCTCCGGATAAACGGTTTTCTGAAACCGGCCGTAATCCATTCCCGGCCGGTACGCCGCCGCCGGACCGGCATGCAGAAGCAGCCTGGCATGAAGCAGAAGCCGGATTTCCCGGGCGAAGATCGCCAGAATCATCAGCGGGGGGTCGCCCTGGTCCAGCAGGTCTTTCAGCGTGGCCAGGCTGCCGGCGAGGTCCTTTTTCAGGAGGGAGGCCGTCAGATGAAAGGCGGTCTCCTCCCGTGTTTTTCCAATGACCGCCTCCACATCCTCCGCCGTGATCCTTTTTTTCTCACCGGCAAAGGTCACGAGTTTTTCAAGGGCGGCCATGGAAGCCCGCAGCGAAAATCCGGTCTTCCTGCCCAATGCCGTCCAGGCGTCGGCATCCAGCGTCCTTCCTTTCGCCTCGAGCATGCCCCGCGCTGATTTCACCAGGGCATTTTTCAGCTTCGGTTCGCCCTTGATCTCGGAAAAATGAAGAATGCGCCCCTTTTCCGCCAGGGTCTTGTAGATCCGCTTCCGCTTGTCCACCGCGCCGGCCGTCAGGATGAGACAATTCCCCTCGGGAAGACCGGCGGAAAGGGTGTCGCTCAGGCGGTCGGTCGCGTCCCCGCCGTGCCCGGCCTCCAATCCCTGGTGAACGGCATATTCGACCATGACCGGCAGCCAGGCCTCTCGGCCCAGCCCGTCATCCCCCTCCACGGTCCGGCGCCAGGCCTCGTCGGAAATCTTTTTCCATCCGTCGTCCCGAAGGTCGTCCAGATGCCATCCTGAAATTTTCAGGAAGGTCATGAAATCCCGGGCGGCCCCGGCAGGATCCTCCTTCGCCCGGCCGCCGATTTTCCGGACCAGCTCGGGCAGTGTCTTTTTGGAATGGAAAATGCGGGTGTTCCTGACGACGACCACTTTTCGGCCGGGAAGCAGGGGAACGGTCAGCAGGGATTCGCAGAGGCGGTCGATATCTTCCTGATCGCCATCCATCAAAAAGAGGTTCAGGTCCCGGTCTTCGGGGGGCAGGAGGCAGGCGATGATCCGATCCAGGGCGCTTCGAATCAGGTATTCCTCGTCCCCGCAGAGGAGATAGCAGGGGGCAATCCGGTTTTTTCGGATCGCATCGAGAATTTTATCCAGGGTCTCCCCCGCTTCGACGGACGGCAGGTCCATGGCCTCGGTCAACATGAAGGAATCGGGCTGTTTTGGCCCATGGCCCGAAGGTTTGAACGGCCTTCGGGCACGGGCCTTGCGGACGACAAGAAGATTTCAGACGATGACAAATTTCTGGATGTGCCGGACCGCTTCGTCGGGATCGTCGACGATCTTGATAAAATCCAGGTCTTCCGCGAGGATCTTGTCTTCTCTCACCATGGTGTTCCGCAGCCAGTCGATCATGCCGCCCCAGTAGTCCTGGCCGACGAGGATGACGGGGAAACTCTTGATCCGTTTCGTCTGGATGAGGGTCAGCGCTTCAAAGAGTTCGTCCAGGGTTCCGAAGCCGCCGGGGAAAATGACGTAGGCGACCGCATATTTGACAAACATCACCTTGCGGACGAAGAAATACTTGTATTCGATCGTGATGTTCGAATAGGGATTCGGCTTCTGTTCAAAGGGTAGGCGGATGTTCATCCCGATGGACTTGCCGCCGCCCGCCGCCGCCCCCTTGTTGGCCGCTTCCATGATGCCCGGGCCGCCGCCCGTGATGACGCTGAATCCCTTCTGCGCCAGCCGCTGCGCCAGCATTTCCGCTTTCTTGTAAAAAGGGTCTTCCGCCTTGACCCGGGCAGAACCGAAAATCGTGACCGCGGGCTGGATCCTGGACAGGGCGTCGATGGCTTCGATGAACTCCGCCATGATGCGGAATATCCGCCAGGATTCCTCGATGGACAGGGCGTCTACCAGGTATTGTTTTTCATCCATTGTCTTGTGCGACTAAGAACTCCTGCGCCGCTGGACTTTGGCGAATCTTCGGCGGGCTTCGATCGCCTTTCTCTTTTTCTTGACGGAAGGCTTTTCATAGGCCCGGCGCAGTTTCAGCTCTTTGAAGAGGCCGCTCTTGGAAAGCTTGTTCTTCAGAATTTTCAGTGCTTTTTCGACGTCGTTGTCGAATACTTTAACCTCCAAACGATTCCCTCCCTTCTATCGCATATTTTATATCAGGACATTTTCATGCAACTTTCTCTCGTTTCCCGCGTGGTGCCGCTCCCGGACTTTCGGCATAAAAAAAGGGCAGTACGGCGCCGTGCAGAAATGCC
Organism: uncultured Syntrophaceae bacterium; assembly: GCA_964460245.1. Lineage (GTDB taxonomy): Bacteria > Desulfobacterota > Syntrophia > Syntrophales > Fen-1087 > JAXDBM01. The sequence goes on from CAYWTL010000016.1 coordinate 33,048, forward strand.
GTGCCGTAATCCACCCTTTCCTGTTGCCTGCTTTTAGACCACGCTCCTTACTTGGCGATGACGCTTCCTAATGCTTCGATAAACGCCTCATTCTCTTCTCTTGTTCCGACGGTCACCCGGATATGGGAGCGGCCGCCGCGAGGGCATTTGAACGGTTTGACCAAAATTCCCCGAGTCAAGATTCTCTCACATACATCATCGGCTTCGAGAGTGCAACTAAAAAAAATAAAATTCGCGTCCGACCGGCAGGTTTGAACCCCTGCGAAGTTCTTCAGCCTTTCCAAAAGACGCTTTCTTTCAAGGATAATCGCATCGACCTGCTCCAGAAACGTGGCTTCATGATCGAGAAAAAAGCCCGCGGCAAGCTGGGACAAGGCGTTGAGATTATAGGGAAGCCGGACCTTGTCCAGCTCGCGAACCAGCCCGGGGTGGCCGATCAGAAAGCCGATCCGCATGGCGGCAAAGCCGACTTTCGAAAGCGTCCGCAGGATCACGAGGTTGTCGTGGCGGTCGATCAGCGGCAGAAAGGTCCTGCCGGAAAAATTGAAGTAGGCTTCATCCACCACGACGATGCCGCGCGATCGATCGAGAATGGATTCCATCCGTTCGGCGCTGAAACAGTTTCCCGTCGGGTTGTTTGGATAGCTGAGAAAAGTCAGGGCAGGCATTTTTTCGGAAATGGCCGAGGCCATGGCTTTCGCGTCCAGGTCGAAATCTTCATCCAGGGGAACCTCGGTGATGCGGTATCCGTAATTGAGGCCCGAGATGCGGTACATCGCGAAGGTCGGAACGGGGATCAAAAGTCGGGCGCTTCGCCGGGCCATGGCGGCGCAGAGAATCTGGATCAGTTCGTCGGAGCCGTTTCCGGCCATCAGCATGTCTTCGCCGACGCCGTAGCGCTCCGCGAAGCGCTTCCGGATCCGGGGCGCGCCGGCGTCCGGATAGCGGTTCAGGCGGATATCGCGCATGCGCGCCAGAAACGCCTCCCGCAAGGAAGAAGGCAGGGGGAATGGATTTTCGTTGGCGTCCAGCTTGATCCGGCAGTCGACGACATCCGCGGCATAGGCCTGCTGCTGCATGATTTCCTTTCGGACCCATTTCCCGACCTTCATGATTTTGCCTCGCTTTCGATTCCCGTCAGATCCAGCCTGTGCAATTTCTGGTCCATCGCTTGTTCAAAGCCCGTCAATCGTCCGAAGGCGGCGAGGTTTGAACGCCGTTCAGCGTCCAATCCGCGCTGCCGTATTTTTGTTCCAGCAGCCGGTCCTTGATATCCGCTTCATCCCGGGTCAGACGGTCTTCCTCCAGATGGATGTCCAGCTCCGTCTCGAAGCCTTTCCGCATGGCCCGGCAGAGCGTCTCGATATTCGGGACAGGCTCCAGGTGATCGCCGAGGGATGTGACCGATTCCCGCAGCCGGGCGATTCGGTCGCCGCCGTCGGAACGGATCGGGAACATCAGCGCGCAGGTCCGGTGCGGATCAAAGCCGGTCAGGAGGGAGCCCTGCTGAAGGAAGGATCCCTGAGAACGGATCTGGGCGCTGCCGCAGATCTTCCGCCCCTTCACGAGCAGTTCATAACGGGAGGGCAGGGCAAAGCAGGAAGCGGTTAATGCAACGTTTTCCCGGGGCCGTCCCTCCTCGACCATGTCCGCGTGAATGCCCAGCTCCGCGAGTCCCCGTCGAAGGCAGCGTCCGATCCGCCGGTAGGTTCCCAGGATGTCGGGCGGGAATCCGTGACGCCGGCTGTTCGCGGCGAGCGCGTAGGTCAGGTCGCCGTCGTGGAAGACCGCTTTGCCGCCCGTGGGCCGCCGCACGACGGGAACGGACAGCCGCCGGCACGCATCCAGATCGATCTCGGCACGAATGTCCTGAAAGCGTCCGATGGAGACCGCCGGTGTCTGCCAGCTATAAAAACGAAGGACGGGTGCGGCCAATTCCCGCCGGCATTCCCGGAAAACGGCCTCGTCGATCGCCATGTTCTCCGGGGCGGACAGGTATGTGAACGGAAGCAGCCGCCAGCAGGTCACGGGAACCTAATCGGCCTCCATCTCCCGGGCAACGAAATCGTTGTACCCCTTTGCGTCAAGAAGTTCGGCCAGTTCCTCCACATCGCTCATTTCGACGATGATCAGCCAGCCCGTGTCGTGGGGGTCGCTGTTGATGATGCCGATGTCGTCGGCGATGTCCTCGTTGACGCTGATCACTTCTCCGCTGACCGGGGAAACCAGTTCGACGACGCCTTTGGAGGACGACTCGACGGTCCCGAATGGTTCGTCCTGTTCGACTTCGGAATCCGCCTCGGGGAGTGCGATGGAAACGACCTCGCCCAGGTTCTCCTGGGCGTAGTCCGTGATGCCGATGGTGGCCAGATCGCCGTCCACCCGGACCCAGACGTGTTCTCGGCTGTAAAGCAGATCATCGGG
>CAYWTL010000017.1:0-35164 GCA_964460245.1 uncultured Syntrophaceae bacterium
TGATCTTCATGAGGTCGGAGCCGATGTCGGCGATCTTCGTGAAGATACCGCCGCAGATACGCAGCGCGCTGGCGCCCAGGGACTCGCCGATGGCAAAGCCGATGAAGCAGGGGCCGGCCAAGTCGCCCGGAATGTAAGCCAGGATGATGATCATGAAAAAGAGCTCGATGCTGACCAGAAGCAGGCCGACGCTCATGCCGGACCGCAGGCAGATGTTGACGATACTCAGCGGATCCCCGCTCAAGGAGGCGAAGGCCGCCCGGGAGTTGGCCACGGTATTGATCCGGATGCCAAACCAGGCAACGCCGTAGGAGCCCAGAATGCCCAGGATGGAAGCAACAAGGATCATCAATACCTCGGTCATGTGCATGTTCGACAGGAAGCCGAAATAGTAGATCATACAGGCGGCGATCAGTACCCACAGGCCGGCCAGGAATTTGCCCTGCTGGAGCACATAGGTCTTGCAGGTCTCCCAGATCGTGGCGGATACGTCCAGCATGGCCTGGTGGGCGGGCAGGTTCTTCGTCTGGATGTACTGCATCCAACCGAAGATCATACCGATCACGCAGATGACGAGGCCCAGATTCAGGATCATCATCCCGCTCAGGGCGCCGCCCATGAACGAAACTTGGCTCAGGTTGGGCAGCTTGATGTCCGCCTCACCGGCAAAGGCCATCGGCGCCATGAACAGGAGCATGAACGCGATGGTCAGTAAAAGTGACAATACGTTGCGTTTACCCTTACACATCATTAAACCTCCTCAGTAAAATTATTTATGGTTTTCCCATGATACTTGCACATAGCCGATTCAATTCCGCTGGATAGCAGTTCAGTCAGCATTTCGGCGGCTTTTTCAACCACCCGCGGCAGCCGGTCGGTTTCCTCCGGAGAAAAAGACGAAAGAACATAGCCTTCGACCCATTCCCGGCGGTCCGGTTTCCCGATTCCCAGCCTGACCCGGGTGAAATCCGCACTGCCCATGTGATCGATGATCGACATCAGTCCCCTGTGCCCCCCGGGCCCGCCGCCCGCCTTCAACCGGATCGTTCCAAACGGCAGATCCAGATCGTCATGAATGACTATGACATCCTTTATTTCTATTCTGAAGTAATCAAAGAACTTCCGGACGGCCTCGCCGCTCAGGTTCATGTAGCTTTGCGGCTTGATCAGGAGGGCCGGATGGCCGGCGAGAGTTCCCCTTCCGAAACAGGCCTCAAACTTCATTTGACTCAGCGAAACCCCGCCGGCTTCGGCCAGCCGGTCCAGAACCAGGAAACCCATGTTGTGCCGACTGTATTGATATCGGGCGCCCGGATTTCCAAGCCCGGCAATCAGTTTCACAGGCTTCCTCCGCCGGTCGACACATCCAGCACAGATCGATGCGCCTATTCGCTTTCGGCTTTTGCGCCCTTCCGGCCGATCACCTCCGGTTCAGCCGGTTTTTCTTCTTTTTCTTCTTCTCCCGGTTCCGCCTTTGCATCAGAAACCCTGGGCGCGGATACGGAGGCAATAACCGTTTCCGCAGCATCCAGGATGTTCAGATCCTCGATAACCGGAATGTCGCTGACGGTCAGATGATGGCCCATGTCGAGACCGCTGACGTCGACTTCGATGAATTCGGGCAGCTTCGTCGGTGTGCAGGACACTCTCAGTTCCCGTTTGACATGCTGGAAGTCGCCTCCGCTTCGCACACCGGCCGGAGTCCCGGTAAAATGAATGGGAACGTCGAAGGTCAGCTTGTGGTCCATACGGATTTCGTAAAAATCCGCATGAAAAAGACGCTTGGACACCGGCTCCGTCTGAAGTTCCTTCAGGATCGAAAGCTTTTCCAGTTTCTTTCCTGTCTTGCCGTCGTCGTCGATGACCAGCTTGATGAAGACGTTATCCTGGCGGCCTTTCATCAACTTCATCAAATCGGCGGCACTGACCGACAGCGGCATGGCTTCCGTGCCCCGCCCATAAAAAACGGCCGGCATTCTTCCCGCGCTTCTCAACCTGCGGGCCGCTCCCTTGCCGGTTTCCTCTCGAATCAGAGCATCCAACGAGACTGCTTCCATTGACGCCTCCTATATAAACAGTGAACTCACGGAATCGTTGTAATAAATTCTTCGGACCGCCTCGCTCAGGAGGCCTGAAACGGAAAGCACCTTGATCCGGCTGCATTTTTTAGCCTGATCGTGCAGGGGGATGGTGTCCGTGACGACGACTTCCTGGATGCAGGAGTTTTCGATCCGTTCGATCGCCGGGCCCGAAAGGACCGGGTGGGTTGCGCATACGGATACATCCAGGGCGCCGGCATCCTTCAGGGCGCTGGCGGCATGGACAACGGTTCCCGCCGTATCGATCATATCATCGAGAATGATGACTTTTTTGTTCTTGATGTCTCCGATGATATTCATCACCTGGGCTTCGTTGGGTCCTTCGCGGCGCTTGTCGACGATTGCCAGCGTCGCCCCGAGACGCTTGCCGAAGGCCCTGGCCCTCTCCACGCCCCCAGTGTCCGGGGAAACAATGACCGTGTCATCCTGGAATCTTTTCTTGAAATATTCCAGCAGCACGGGCGTGGCGAACAGGTTGTCCACGGGAATGTTGAAGAAGCCCTGAATCTGGCCGGCATGCAGGTCCATGGAGAGAACGCGATTCGCGCCCGCCGTGGTGATCAGATCGGCAATGAGCTTTGCGGATATCGGCGCCCGGGGAGCCACTTTTCGGTCTTGGCGGGCATAGCCGTAATAGGGGATAACGGCGGTGATCCGGTCTGCCGACGCCCTTTTCATCGCGTCGATCATGATGAGCAGTTCCATGCAGGTGACATTGACGGGAGTGCAGGTGGATTGGATGATGAAGACATCCATTCCTCTGACGTTTTCGTTGATTTCAACCCGGGTCTCGCCGTCGCTGAAGGTTGTGACATTGGCTTTGCCCAGAGGCACCCCCAATTTACCGCAGATTTTTCCGGCCAGGTCCAGATTGGCATTTCCCGAGAAAATTCTGATTCTTTCGAGCATGAGATTCCTTATATAACGACAGCAGTCCTTCTACTGGCTGGGGCGGGAGGATTCGAACCCCCGAATGCAAGGACCAAAACCTTGTGTCTTACCGCTTGACGACGCCCCACTGTCTCAAGTCATCGAAAATACGAATATTTTAAAATGGAAGGGCAATGAGATTCAGAGGGCGTTGGCACTGAAGACAGACCATTTGTCGATCCCGCGCAGGACGGTTTGCGCCGCTGCAGCCTTTTCTTCCGTTTCAAATATTCCGAAAACCGTCGGTCCACTGCCCGACATCAGCGCCCCCAGCGCACCATGCTCGATGAGCAGTCGCTTGAGATCGGCCAGGACCGGGTGCATCCGGAGGGAAACCCGTTCCAGGTCGTTTTGAAGCCCTTCCGCCAGCTCATGGAGCGTATAAAATCGCGGGATGCTATAATGGATTGTCTGGTTTGTCAATCTTAATTTGAGGCCCTCGTAAATCATTTTTGTGGAGAGTTCAAATCCCGGATTGATCAAGAGGAGCCAGAACGGCGGGAGAGGATCCGCAGCCTCGAGTCGTTCCCCGATTCCGAAGGCCCAGGCCGTCTTCTGAAAAATGAAAAAGGGGATATCCGCTCCCAGTTTGGCTCCCATCTTCATGAGGCGGTCCATGGGGTAATGGAGGTCGAACATCTCGTTGAGCGTCATCAGCGTCGTCGCGGCGTTGGAACTGCCGCCGCCCAAGCCTGCCGCGAGGGGGATTTTCTTGTGGATGGTAATATCAACCCCGCGCCGGCAGCCGGCGTCAAAAAAAAGGGCCTTGGCGGCCCTGTAAGCGATATTTTCCTCATCTTCAGGCAGCGGACTGCCCGGGCAACGAACGGTGACCTCCCCTTCGGACGGTACGAAGAACATCTCGTCCGCCAGGCTGATTCGCTGCATCAGACTGGCGATGTCGTGATAGCCGTCCTCCCGCTTGCGAAGGACGCGCAGGCAGAGATTGATCTTGGCCGGGGACAGCTTGCGGGTCATGCGATGCCTTTTTCCTTCACGTAGCGCATTCTCAGCTCGAACAAAAGGCCGTCCAGGAGAGACTTTTCGTTTTCGTCCAAGTTCCCTGCCGTTTTGGTCTGCAGCATTCCGAGGATGTCGATGGTCTGCTTGGCCGCCGCCAGATTCCGGTCCGCTTTTCCGGAGACGGGATCGTGAAAATCGCCGAAATGATACATGGCGGTGGTGCTCAGGGACAGCACGAAATTCGAAAAGTTGATTTCCGGGAGGCATTCTTCCGCTCGCGTGTCCGTCTTTTCTTCCCTTGGAGACGAGTGTGCCGCTTCCGCCACCTTTGCTTCGGACGCCTGTTCCCGGGGGAATGCGTCAGCATCCCCCCGCACCTCACCGGATTCGTCGAATAAACGCTTGTCTTTGATCACAAAGCTTTTTTCCTTGTTTTCCGAATCCATGATCGCCTCCTTACGCCGGCCGTATGCTTCTCAAACGGGCAATTCGTTCCTCGATGGGGGGATGGGTGCTGAACAGCGCCATGAGGGAACGCCCGGTCAGGGGATTCACGATGAACATGTGAGCCGTTGAAGGGTTCGCATCCATCGGAATCGCCTGCGCGGCCCTCTGGAGCTTTTCGAGCGCGCCCGCCAATCCCAGCGGCTTGCCCGAGATCGCCGCGCCGCCGGCGTCCGCCATGAATTCCCGGGAACGCGAAATGGCCATCTGAATGATGGTTGCGGCAATGGGCGCCAGGATGGCCATCAGGATCAGCCCGATCACGCCGCCATGTCCGCCCTCGTCGCTGTCCCGGCCTGCGCCTCCGAACATGGCCGCCCACTGGGCCATGTTGGCGAGCATGACGATGGCGCCGGCCAGCGTTGCGGCGATCGAGCCGATCAGCATGTCCTTGTTCTTGATGTGGGTCAGCTCATGCGCGATGACGCCTTCCAGTTCGTCCCGGCTCAGAATCCTCAGGATGCCTTCCGTGACCGCCACGACGGCGTGGTTCTCGTTGCGTCCGGTGGCAAAGGCGTTCGGCGTGTCCTGCGGGATGACGTAGACCCTGGGCATGGGAAGCCCTCCTCGCAGGGCAAGGCTCTTGACGATGCCGTACAGTTCCGGCGCCTGGCTTTCCGTGACCTCCTGGGCCTTGTACATCCTTAACACCAGTTTGTCCGAAAACCAGTAGCTGCCGAAATTCATGATCATGGCGAAAAAAAAGGCCATGACAACACCATTCTTCCCGCCGAAATAGCCCCCGATCAACATGAGAATCCCCGTGAGGGCCCCCAGCAGCAGTGTTGTTCTCAGCGTGTTCATTTCAATCCCTCCTGTCTGTTCAACTTCTGGAAATGGATGCCGCCGTTTTTCGAAACGTCGGCCAGGACACGGTCGCCGTCTGCAAAACGGCCCTCCAGGATTTGCATGGATAGATCGTCCAGGATCATCTTCTGCAGGGCCCGCTTCAAAGGCCGTGCACCATAGACGGGGCTGTAGCCCGTTTCGGCTATATATTTTTTGGCCTTTTCTGTCAATTCCAGCGTCATCTTCCGCTCCTGGAGGCGTTTCTGGATCAGACGGATCTGAATATCGACAATGCGGTGGATGTCCTCGAGCGTCAAGGCCCTGAACGTGATGATGTCGTCGATGCGGTTCAGAAATTCCGGTTTGAAACCCGCCCGCAGGGCTTCCATCGTCCGGATCTTGCGCTCCTCGTCGCGGATGGAGAGGTCCTGCATGAAGGCGCTGCCGATGTTGGAAGTCATGATCACGACGGTATTCTTGAAATCGACCGTCCGACCGTGACCGTCCGTCAGGCGACCGTCGTCCAGGATCTGCAGGAGGATGTTGAAGACATCGGGATGGGCCTTCTCGATTTCATCGAACAGGATCACCGAATAGGGCCGCCGCCGGACCGCCTCGGTCAGGTGTCCCCCCTCGTCGTAACCGACATAGCCGGGGGGCGCACCGATCAGCCTGGCGACGGAATGTTTTTCCATGAATTCGGACATGTCGATCCGGATCATGGCTTGCTCGCTGTCGAACATGAATTCAGCCAGCGCCCGGGCCAGCTCGGTCTTGCCCACGCCCGTGGGACCCAGAAAAATGAACGAGCCGATGGGCCGGTTCGGATCCTGCAATCCGGAACGGGCCCTTCGCAGGGCGCTGGAGACGGCCTGAATGCCCTCGTCCTGTCCGATCACGCGCTGCTTCAACCTTTTCTCCATGTGGATCAGCTTCTGCACGTCGCTTTCCATCATTCGAGAGAGGGGGATGCCGGTCCAGTTTGCGACCACCTCCGCCACATCCTCGGCGTCGACTTCTTCCTTGAGCATTTGATTGTCTTTCTGGCGCTCCGCGAGATTCTGTTGTTCCCGCTCCAGCTCCCTGTTCAGCTCGACCAGCTTGCCGTACCGGATTTCCGCGGCACGGGCGAGGTTTCCCTCGCGCTGGGCGTTCAATTCCTCCGTCTTCAGGGCCTCCATGCTGCTTTTGATGCTCTGGATCCGCTTGATCGCCTCCTTTTCAGCCATCCAGTGTATCTTCATGCGGCCCATGGATTCCCGAAGCTCGGCCAGCTCTTTTTCGATCTTGTCGCGACGATCGAGCGTTGGCTGATCGGTTTCCTTTTTCAGCGACTGCTTTTCAATTTCCAATTGGATGATTTTGCGCTCGATTCCGTCGATTTCAGCGGGCATGCTGTCCAGTTCGATCCGCAGTCGGGAAGCCGACTCATCGATCAGGTCCACTGCCTTGTCCGGGAGGAAGCGGTCGGAGATGTAACGGTTGGAGAGCGTTGCCGCCGCGATGATGGCCGCGTCCTTGATGCGTACGCCGTGATGCACCTCATAGCGCTCCTTCAAACCCCGAAGGATCGCAATGGTGTCCTCAACGGTCGGTTCCCTCACCAGTATCGGCTGAAAGCGCCGCTCCAGCGCCGGGTCTTTTTCAATGTGCTTTCGGTATTCGTTGAGCGTCGTCGCCCCGACACAGCGCAGCTCGCCCCGGGCCAGGGCCGGTTTCAGCATGTTGGAGGCGTCCACGGACCCCTCGGCCGCGCCGGCGCCGACCACCGTGTGAATCTCGTCGATGAAGAGAATGATTTCCCCCTCGGCGTCGGTGACTTCCTGGAGAACGGCCTTCAGCCGGTCCTCGAACTCGCCCCGGTATTTGGCGCCCGCCACCAGCGCACCGATGTCCAGCCCCACCACCCGCTTGCTTTTCAGATTCTCGGGAACATCCCCGTTGACGATCCGCTGGGCCAGGCCCTCCACGATGGCTGTCTTGCCCACGCCGGGTTCACCGATCAGCACGGGATTGTTTTTCGTCCTCCTCGAGAGGACCTGCATGACCCGCCGGATTTCCTCGTCCCGCCCGATGACAGGGTCGAAAGAGCCCTTGCGGGCCAGTTCGTTGAAATCGCGGGCATAGCGCTTCAGAGCCTGATATTTTTCTTCGGGATTGGGGTCGGTGATCCGCTGGCTGCCCCGGATCTCCACCAGCACCGTCAAAACGCTGTCTCTGGTGACGCCGGCGGCGCGCAGGATTGCGGCTGCATCTCCCGCCTTTTCATCGGCCATGACCGTCAGAATATGCTCGGCGCTCACGTATTCGTCCTTTAGGCGCGCTGCCTCGGTGAGGGACCGGTCCAGGATCTTGTTCAATCGGGGGGTGATGCCCGGCTGGCCGACGCCGGCTCCTTCCACGCGAGGCAGTCTTGCGAGGGCTTTTTTCAGCTCATGAACCATCACGCCGGGGTCCGCCCCCAGTTTTTTGAGGATGGTCCCGACAATCCCTTCCGGCTGAGACAGAAGCGCCAGGAGCAAATGCTCCGCGTCGATTCCCGGGTGACCGTAGTGACCGGCCGTGGACTGGGCTTCCTGCAGGGCTTCCTGAACTTTCAGGGTAAATTTATCGAATCTCATCACACCTCCCGTTTATTCGATCGGCTTTTCGATACTCACGAGCAGCTTGCCGTTTTTGAAGACACTGACGTTTCCCGTCGATTCCGACACGACAATGGCGATCGACCGGGTGATCCCGGTAATGCCGGCGGCGGCGATGTGCCGGCTTCCCAGGCCCTGCGGAAAATCCTTGCCGTCCAGCGCGGCATTCAGGTGACGCCCGGCCGTGACGATGGCGCCATTGTCCTTGATGATAAAGGAACCGTCAATGGCGGAGAACTCTTTGATGGTCTCTTTCAGCTCGGGGTTCAAAATGTTGCGCTGCTCATCGGTGTAGCCCATGAAGGGGTTGATGATCATCTGCCGGGAGAGCTGCATGACCTTTTCATGATCCCCCAGGACGAAGATCGTCCCCACCTTTCGCCCTTCCCGGCCCTGGGCGGCCAGCTCGATGGCCAGGTTCAGGACCGCGCCGAACACTTCGGGATAGATCCCTTCGGTCATGCCGCCGATGTTGCCGGAAAACAGGATCTCGAATTCCTTGCCCACATCGATGACGAAGATACTGTCCACGTAGCCGAACTTGGGTATGCCGCTCAGGCAGACCAGTTTGTCCCCCTGCTTGAAAAGTCCCAGGGCGATCCCCTTGGTGATCGCGATCTTGATCTGACCGACGCGGGTCAGATTCACGTTCGGTACGTAGATTACATTTCCGCAGCCCGTCAGCTTCTCGCTGATTTCTTCGCTCCCCTTGGATACGATAATCACATTGTAGCACGTCTTCGGGTCTGCGGCGATATTCAGGTCTTCCGCAGTGTCCGCATACAGAAGCAGCGCCCGGGCGCCGATTTCATCGGCAATCCGGCAGGCATGATCCAGAAGAATTTTATTCATCGCATTCATTTCACGACCTCCGAACACGGCACGATTCTAGGGTAACATAAACATGGACCGCGGTGATGTCAAGGAAGCGCATCATTCGTAAAATCATATCATTAAGCTTGTATCGGGCGCGGCGACACAAAGTCCTTGACTGTTAAAATTGAATCATTGTAACAACTAAAAATGCGCATGCGTTGAACAAAGGGAGGCAAAGACTTTGGAATTACCTGCCTTAACCGGCACTTTGGACATCTACATCGCCGAGATCAACCGGTACCCGCTCCTGACCGCGGAAGAGGAGTTCAAACTGGCGGTACAGCTCAGGAAGAACAATGACATGGCTGCGGCGGAAAAACTGGTCGTCTCGAATCTGCGGTTTGTCGTCAAGATTGCCCACGAATATCGAAACTACGGCATCAAACTGGCCGATCTGATTCAGGAGGGCAATATCGGCCTCATGCATGCCGTCAAGAAATTCGATCCCTACAAGGGCTACCGACTTATTTCCTATGCCGTCTGGTGGATCCGGGCGTACATGCAGAATTATATCATCAAGTCCTGGAGCCTGGTGAAGATCGGGACGACCCAGGCCCAGCGCAAACTGTTCTTCAAGCTCTCCCAGGCCAAAAAACGGCTGGAAAACCTGTCCGAAAAGAACCCCGAGTTCAGCGAAATTGCCGATTCCCTAGGCGTCAAGGAGGTCGAGATCGAAGAGATGGACCTGCGCCTGAGCCACCGGGACCTCTCGCTGGACGCTTATGTCAGCGAGGATGGTGAAAGTCCCCACATGGATTATCTGACATACGAGGGCGAAGACCAGGAGACGTCGCTCATCAAGGAGGAGGAGATGTCCCTGGTGAAACGGAACATCGCGGGTGCGCTGGCGAAGCTGAACGAAAAGGAGCGCTATATCATCAAGCACCGGGTGATGGCGGATCATCCGGAAACGCTGCAGGAAATCGGCGACCGCTATCACATCACGCGGGAGCGGGCGAGGCAGATTGAAAAGCAGGCCCTGAAGAAAATGCGTCTAGCGATTCCCTACCTCGGGAAAGGACCGGAATTAATCGAGAGCTAGTGCGCTTCCTCGGCGCGCGCCAGATTTTCAAAGCAGGTGAACTTCTCGAGGAAGGCCAGCTTGACGGTGCCGGTGGGACCGTTGCGCTGTTTCCCGATGATCACTTCCGCGATCCCCTTTTCGGGATTGTCTTCCGACTTGTTGTAGACCTCATCCCGGTAAATGAAGGCGATTACGTCGGCGTCCTGTTCGATGGCGCCGGATTCCCTCAAATCCGCCATCTGGGGGCGCCGGTTGGTTCGGTCTTCGACTTTCCGGTTGAGCTGCGACAGGGCGACGATGGGGACGCTCAGTTCCTTAGCAAGGGCTTTGAGGGAGCGGCTGATCTCGGATATTTCCTGCTCTCGCGATTCCTTGAAAGAACCGCTGCGCATGAGCTGGAGGTAGTCCAGAATGATCAGTCCAAGGTCGGATTCGGCTTTCAACCGTCTCGCCTTGGCCTTCATTTCCAGGACGGTGATGGCCGGAGTGTCGTCGATGAACAGCGGGGCTTCGGAGAGCCGTCCGGCCGCCGTGGTCAGCTTCGGCCAGTCCGTTTCCCCCAGGAAACCCTTTCGAAGGCGCTGGGAGTCGACCCGGGCCTCGGAGGAAAGCATGCGCAGGGCCAACTGCTCTTTTGACATTTCCAGGGAGAAAATCGCGACGGGAATGCCGGTTTCCGTCGCCGCGTTCTGGGCGATATTCAGCGCGAAGGCGGTTTTCCCCATGCTGGGGCGGCCGGCGACGATAATCAGATCGGCTTTCTGCAATCCCGACGTCAGGTCGTCGATTTTCTCGAAACCCGTAGGCACGCCTGTGATCAGCTCCTTGCGCTCATAGAGTTTTTCAATGGTTTTGAAGCTGTCCTTGATAATGCTTTTGATGGGAAAGAAAGCGGGCCTGATTTTGTTTTCCGATATCTCGAAGATGGCGTGTTCCGCCTTGTCCAGGACATCATCGACCTCCGCCCCCGTATTGTAGCTGTTGGTCAGGATTTCCGTTGCGGTGCTGATGAGATGCCGAAGAATCGCCTTTTCCTTAACAATTTTCGCATAATGGGCGATATTGGCTGCGGATGGGACGTTGTCGACCAGTGAGGCTAGGTAGGCCGCGCCCCCCACGCTGTCCAGCTGTTTCTTGTCCTTCAGGATGCTGCTGAGCGTAATGAGGTCGCAGGGTTCGTTTCGGTCCGACAACGCGACAATGGCGGCAAAGATCTTCCGGTGGGCTTCGCTGTAGAAATCCTTGTGTGTCAGCACCTCGAGGACGCTGTTCAACGCGTGGTTGTCCAGAAGGATTCCGCCCAGAATGGACTGTTCCGCCTCCAGGTTCTGGGGCGGGAGACGGTGAATCGATGTGTCGATGTCTTTCATGGCGGGTCAGTCGGGACTCCCTCAGGATTCGGGCACAACCACCACTTTGATCTCGGCCGTGATGCCCGCATGCAGTCTGATTTTGACGGGAAACTCGCCAACGCAGCGAATCGGTTCGGCCAGGATGATCCCTTTTCGTTCCAGCTCGATGTTCTGTTCCCGCAGGGACTCCTGAATGTCCTTTGTCGTGATCGACCCGAACAATTTGTCCTGTTCGCCGACCAGCCTGGCAATGGTGCAGGTCACGCCGGCGAATTTCTCCGCAAGCGCCTCCGCGTCCTTTCTGGCCTTTTCGGCTTTCCGCAGGATATTTTTCCGCTCGTGCTCCATGACCTTGAGGTTCTTCACATTCGCCTCGATGGCCAGTCCCTTGGGGATCAGGTAGTTTCTCGCATAGCCATCGGAAACCTTGACGGTATCGCCCGCCTTTCCGAGCGCGTCCACGCTTTCCTTCAATATAACCTTCATCTTCATCCTCCTTGTCGGCAAGTCATCTCATATTGAATGATTCACACACCCGGGTCCGCAGCCGGCCTGATGAATTTTCGAAAGTCCGCCCATAAGTCAAACAATCCCAAAGCGACAATAATCAGCAGAAGATATTGCTGAACCAGGATCAGAAAATACAGCATCACCCGGAAGATAAAAGGGATTTTTTTCACCTTGAGAAAAAAACCGATGATGGAAATGCCCTCTGCAAGATAAATGAATAAGCAAATGATCAGGATGTTCAATCCGATGAACCTGACCACGGTCTGCGGAATGAGCAGAATTCCGCCGGCTGTGATAAACAGCCAGATGATTCTTTCCGGGGCTTTCCACCGGGTCAAGTCGCCGAAGTCGGGATAATGCAACCCATGGCTCCGAAAAAACGGCCTGGCCGCCAGGATGTTCAACCAAAGGCAGATCCCGGTACTCGCCGTCACGATCGCGGGAAATGTCCAGGTCAGAAACCGGGTAATCTGCGGCGCGTTGTCCCGGATCAGATTGATCTGATCGGAAGAAATGTTCAGTTCGCCGTAAATCCGGATGTTTTCCTGAATGCTGTTTTGAATGTAGGCGCTAACAAATTGCCACGGGGGCTGTCCGGACTGAAAGCTGTGAAAAGTGAGAAAACCGGCGCCGACTGCCAGAAGGGCAAGCAACGGGATGGCCACGATTTTCTCGATCGACCATTCCCGTTTCAGGGCTTCCGCCAGGAACAAGCCGGTCAAACCGATCAAAAAAAACAGCGGAAAAATTTTCTCCGTGCTGATCAGGGCGAGCAGCGAGATCACCAGCCATAGCGTAAGTCCGACCACGGCCAACCCCGCGCCTCTGCCCAGTTTTGTGTAGTAAAAAAGAATCGGCAGAGGCGAGAATATGATGATGATGGAGCCGACCAGCGGGATCAGCGCGACGGAAATCAGTACCGCCGAGGATGTGGCGATGCCGAGCAGAAAATCCCGATTGAAGAATCGCCCCCATGCGTTTTTCAAGACCTGACCTGCCGTGAAAATGCCTGTTTCAGTGTCTCTGATCAGACAAGAGATGCAAAGACCATCAATTGTCGGCAACGACAAAAGGCAGCAATGCGATGGTCCGGGCCCTCTTGATCGCCAGTGACAGTTCTCTCTGATGAATGGCGCAATTGCCCGTGATTCTCCTTGGCGTGATTTTTCCGCGCTCGGTGATAAAATCCCTCAAAGTTTGCGTGTTCTTGTAATCGATCTGAATCGTCGAGTCGGTACAGAATCTACAGAATTTTCTTCTGTGAAAAAATTTCTTCTGGGGTCTCGGCGGCCTTGGGCCGTGACTTCTCGGTGCATCAGCCATCACTGTTCACCTCCTTCCTTGACCTCTTCCGCTTTGACGATTTCCAGTAGGGCTTCCGGAGCCTTCCCTGCGCTTTCAGCTGCCTCCGGGGGCGCCGAAGCTGCGGCGATCTCTTTTTCAATCGCCGCGAGATCCACCTGATGAGCCTTTTTGACGGTCATGAATTTCAGGATCTTGTCATCGATCTTGAAATTTCTCTCGAGCTCCGTGACCGCCGCGTGTTCGGATACCAGATCCATCAAAACATAATATCCCCGGGTCTGCTTCTCGATTTCGTAAGCCAGTTTCCTTTTGCCCCATTTCTCAACCTTTACGACGGTTCCCTTGTTCTTGGTGAAAAGGGAACGGTAACGATCGATCAGGGCATTGGTCTCGTCTTCGGGTAGATCGGCGGGAATGATGAAGATGGTTTCGTATCTTCTCAAGTATTCCTCCTCTCGGCTCTAAAGTCCGGATCGTGTGTCCGGACAAGGAGTCCATGTCTGATTTTTTGAAACGGATTGGGTCTCTATATCATAATTTTCCAAAAATCAAGATTTTTTCGTAGCAAAAATCAATCGGCGAAGCGGGGATTTTCGTTGAGAGGATCGATCGCCGTCTACGTTTCGTGGAGTATGCGCGACCCTTCCCATAGATGGCTGTTGTCGGAATTCTTTACAGGTCGATATCGGCTCATCTGTTTGCAATTATTGTGAAACAGTCAATGAAGACTCTTCTTCAAGAAGACACGTTTGTCGGAATATTTTACAATTTGCATTCAGGCGTGAAGAGACTGTATTACAGGATTGAGGAATATCAATAACTTGCAAAAGTGGAATATGAATTGCATAATGTCTTACGCAGTGTCAATGATGTCTCATTGATGAATTGTCTCCCGCTTTCGTATTGCCGTGGAGCCTCGGGAATCCCGTTGGTCGGGACTAGGGATTCCGTCTATCAGGATTGAAGCGAACAAAGGCGATTGCCGTCATGCCGGATGACTTCAGTACGAGCGACATGCAACTGTTCAATGAATTGAAACAGTTGCTCGATGACAGCGAGCAACAGTATCGTGAAATCGTCAATGCGATCAGCGACGGCGTCTTTCAGCTCAATGCCGGCGGTTATTTCGCCTTCGTGAATTCGATTGTCGTGGAGAAGACGGGGATTCCCGAGTATAAGTTTCACCGGTTACACTTCAAGGATCTCGTCGTTTCGGAAGACTGCAAGCTTGCCCAAACCAATTTCAATAGCGTCATGCAAGGCAAGCTTGTCGCGCCGTATGAATTGCGCTGCAGGACATACAGCGGAAAGATCCTGACGGTTGAAGTGAACACCAGGCCAATCCATGAAGGCGGAAGGGTTGTCGCGCTGCAGGGAATATCGCGCGACATCAGCGCGCGCACAAAACGGCAGCATGCGATGCTGGAAAATGCGGAGCGATTCCGCGTCCTTTTCGAGCGGGCAGCCGTGGGCGTGGCGCAAGTGGACAGCAAGAGCGGTCGCATCTCCCTGATCAATCAGCGCTACTGCGACCTTGTCGGCTACACAATGGAAGAGATGCAGCAGATATCGCTTCAATCCATCACCCATCCGGATGATCTGAAAGCTGAAATGGAGAACATGAATCTGCTCCTGACCGGAGAAATCCGGGACTTTTCCCTGGACAAGCGTCATTTGCGCAAGGATGGCGAATCGGTCTGGGTGAACCTCACGGTTTCGCCCATGTGGGAACCCGGTGAGGATGCCGGAAGCCACATTGCAATTGTGCAAAATATTGCCGAACGGAAGAAAATGGAAGACGAGATTCGCATGCTCGCGACCATCGATTCTTTGACCGGGCTGTACAACAGAAGAGGATTCCTGCCGCTGGCGGAACAGCAGCTTAAAATTTCTGAAAGAACAAAAAAGAGATTGGTTCTGATCTTTCTAGATCTGGACGGCATGAAAAGGATTAACGACACCTGGGGTCACCTTGAAGGGGACAAGGCTTTGGCGGAGGCGGCAACGGTTTTGAACAGGGCCTTCAGAGGGTCCGACATCATCGCGCGGATCGGCGGGGACGAGTTCGCCGTTCTTGCCCAGGAAATGTCAAAGGAATATCAGCATTCGCTAATGAATCGACTGGGCCACCACCTGGACGCATTCAACTTGAAGAAAGAAAAGCCTTACAATCTTTCCATGAGTTACGGACTTGTCGAGTACGATCCGGAAAATCCATGTTCAATTGAGGATCTCATGTTGCAGGCGGATGTGAAGATGTATGATCAAAAGAGAAAGAAAGAACTCCACTGATTGACAATCAGGGTCCTCTTTGCACCGGTTTTGCACCGGTCGGAGCCGGATGGAGAGAGGACTCCCTCTTCCTGCCGTTTCATTCAACCTGGACGCGACATCCATTCAAAGCGTTCCGGCCGGACCGGTATTCCCTTCCTGTCCGGCTTATGCGGATTCCCAATCGTTAATTTTCATTGACACGCAATGAGAGTTTTCCGATACTTACTTAATGCGGATGTACGTTTCTCCTTTGGAGACGGCTGCGTACCGCCGAAAAGAAGCGGTGGGCTTTCGGCTCTGGGAACGGTATCCTTAATCCTCGCTTTTGCAGGGATTGGTCAACCCGGTGAAGGGGTCAAGGAGCAGGATGGGAAGAATCACCACAACCGGGGCTAGCGGGGAGGAAGGGACGGATCTGTAGCGGGAAACGTTCCGGCATTGCTTTGTCTTGTCCTCGCATCCGTTGCGAAACAGGGTGGTTGAAAAATCATCGTGATCCAGCATCAGGGAAAGAACGGCGCATTTACATTACACGGGAAGTCCGGAAGAAAGGTAAGCCCTCATGAAAACATGGATCAAATATCTCATCATCGGCTGGTCGATTGCCTGTGCGGGAATATTTATTGTGTCGTACCAGATGCTGAAAAGCGAGGCCATCGTGGAAAGGCATTCCGTCACGCTGATTCCCGTGGAGCCCGCAAATAATGGCCCGGCGCAGAATTGGGAAGCTGTCGGGGATGATCTGTTCGGGCGGGATCTCGTCGACAAAAAAATAGATCCGCTCTCTCTGTACGAGCCATCCTTAACAAAGCAGGAATTTGTTCATCGGATGAAGAATGCAAAAGGAGTTACTATCGAATCCAAGACGCGGGCCATCGGCAAGATCATATACGTGCTGTTCCCGATCTATGCCTTTGCCATCTGGGCGATTCCGATCACGGTATTTTTGGTGCTCGGGATGATTTTCGGCGGGGAGAAAGGCTCCCGGGAGCAACGCACGGAGAGGAATGAACGATGAAAATGATCTCCCGGTCAACAAATCGCGTACAATTGAATCTCAGGTTCGCTATTGGACTCCCTGAAGCAGCTCCAAACCAATGGAAAAAACCTTCAAAGCGGCTTCATGGTACGGGCCAGCGGCCACGGAAAGGGCAAATGCAGGATCCATCTTTATCTTGACTATGCCTGAATGTGATAGTAGATAAGTAGAAGATGGATATTATACTTTTGATGACTCCGTTAGCGCTCCTATGAAATCCCCAACCTTCAGGAGGATGCCATGATTTGCATGAACTCCAAGGTGCCGTTGTAATACCTCTGAAGGGGTAATCATTACTTCTTCAGAGGTGCCTCATTGCATGTCTTAACTTTAGCTGCGTTACTGCCAAACCACAATCAACTTTCCGATCCATGAATACATACGGTTTGTAGAACCGTGTGACCATCAAACTGTTCCTGCTTGCAAAATGACACAAAGAAAGGAGGCCTTCATGAAAAAGGGAAAGTACATCTTTGTCTGGGTCTGCACGGTCTCAATTTTTTTGATTTTCGCAGGTGCACAAGTTCAGGCTGCCAACCCACGCTGTGACTGTCGGATCAATCTGACCAAATTTGATTCCCGGACCTGCGGCGTCGTGCCCGGAGCCAGAGATCAAGCCGGCTGCGGCAGCTGCTGGGCATTTGCCGCCGCCGCCGCATATGAAATTAATTACCTTATTGTGAACCCAGCCGTACGTCCGCAGGATATTGACATATCCGAACAGCACATCATCAGTTGCAGCGTGGGCACCTGCGACGGATCACTCCCCGAAGTACCCCTGCGATGGATGAAAGATCACCGGATTGATAAAGAATCTGCCCTGAAGTATCAAGCGGCCGATTTCTTCTGTCCGTATGAGGACGCCGGGCCGACCGATTATCTGACCTACGAATGGGGTTATGTCAGCAAGGTCAATCCTCTCTACCCATCCAAGAGGGACATCAAACGGGCGATCTGTGAATACGGTTCCGTGATCACAGCCATCAAGGGTACCGACAGCTTCAAAAGAAGCGGAGAAGTGGAAAGCCTTATCGATGGCGTTCATCGGGAAAAAACGATGCTGCCGACCAACCACGTCGTCACCATCGTGGGCTGGGATGACGACAAGAACGCGTGGCTGATCCGGAATCAATGGTTGAGACAGGACGCTTCCAATAAATGGGTGCCCTGGGGAAGAAACGGCTACAAGTGGGTCGACTACGACGGCAACAATATCGGCTATGATGCCTGCTGGGTTGCTGCCAGACCGAAATGCTATAAATCCATCGAGCTTAAAAACCATGCAGGTTATGTCACGGATCTGGACGTGCATTACGAAATCAACGGGTTCCACCGCATGGATGAGCGCAGTCTCCCTGCGCCCCAATCCCGGACGATGCTGGTCCCCTGCGATGCAACGAATGTCACGGTAAAAGCTAAGGCCGTTGCCGGAAAGGAGGTGTTTTCAAAAACCTATCCAAGACCGCAGGATGCCTGCTTTGAGGTGTCGGGCACAACTCTGAACACGAAATATTCGCCCTGCTACATAACCGAATTGCCTGACAAGCCCGCCATGACAAGGATTGTCGAGGTCAACAATGTCTTTGGAAAAAGCGGCTTTGTCACCGAACTCGACGTCTCCTTCAAATGGAAGGGGGAAGACTACAATATCGAGCGGAAGTTCCCTGCCGGGGAAACGCGAAAAATAGAGGTACCAACTGACGCCACCGATGTGCGCGTGACGGCAACGGCTGTTGCGGGAAAAAAGATCCTAACCGAACGCTATGAAAAGCCCAAAGATGTGTGCTTCGATGTCTGGGGGACTACACTGAAGCCGGAGCATTCGATGTGCAAATTAACGGATGACTGTTACAAGGTTATTACGATCAAGAATGTCGTGGGAACCGGCTATGTGGCCAATGCAACCGTCTCTTACATGTTGGACGGCAAGAAACTGACGGTCGAAACCGGTAATTTTGCCGTTGGGGGAATCGTGCGACCGCGCGTTCCCTGCAAGGCAACAAATATTGAGGTAACTGCCAAAGCTGTAGCCGGAAAGACCATCTTCAAGAAAACGTATCAGAATGCCACGGCCAGATGTTTCGAGATCAGCGGCACGACCTTGAATCCGCACTATGAATCCTGTGACGATCCGGAGGCCTGCAAGCGGAGAGTTGTCATCCGCAACAATGGAGCTTACGCGGCCGAATTCACCGTAAAGTACGAGTACCATGGTGAAAAACAAACAAAGGAAAGCGGTTCCTTCCCTGTGGGGAAGGAGCGGGAAATCCTCATTCCCTGTTCGTCAAGAAACGTCGAAGTGAAAGCCAAAGCCATCGGGGGCAAGACCATCTTCGACAAAGATTATGCGAGGGCCACGGATGCGTGCTTCAAGGTGAGGGGAACAACCCTGATCCCCCGTTACAGTGCTTGCGATTGATACTCAGGACATAGGTTATGCACGAAACAACACAAGGGGTTGCCGCGGACAGAGGGGCAACCCCTTGCCACCCGGGTGCTGCTGTCTGACATACCGCCGGGTCACTGAACTTGCCGAGACTTTCACATGGGCAGCATGGTACCGGTTTTCAGGGCGTAGGATTTCTTCCCCGCGTGGTCCGAATCGAACGGTTCTAATGAAAAGGAAGATGCGTGATGAAAAAGAGAATCGTCATATTTTCAGTCGCTTTGATGACAGTGTTCTTGATTCAGGCGAGCCCGTCCTGCTCTGATGAAACAAAAAAATCCACAAAAGATATAATCATGCAGGGATTGAAGGTTATCCAGGGGTTTCAGGGAAATCAGGGAAGTCAGGTCCTTCCAGACCTCGTCGTCGACAAGGTCTGGCTGGATGATGCCTGTCAGATCAATGTCCGCATAAAGAATGTTGGAACCGGGACGATTCCCGACGCGGAATTTACAAAGGCTGTGATAAGGATATCTTCAGGGAAACAATTCAAGGATTTTCCATATTCCGAAGGATCGTCGGGGCAGGCGGTGGTCGACGCGGCAGGGACCCTCAAGGCGCCCGGGGGGTCGGTCGAATTCAATACAGGAATCAAGATCGACCGCGCCCTGAAGGTGGCCGTATTCGCGGACCCGCGAAGGAGCATCCGGGAAGCCAATGAAGGAAACAACCGTAAAATGGAGCAACTGAACCCACAGTGTTCCCAGCAGGCACAGACCACCGAGGATGCCGCATCCACCTCACCGGGGAAAATAGAAACCGCGCCCTCGGGTCAAGGCACTGCGCCGCAAGTCGATCAGGACACGAAAGAGAGTGAAAGCGGTGTTTCAGGGCAGTCGGCCGACACCTCAACTCCACAAAGTCCTGCCGGAGCCGAGGGACAACCGGCGGGGCAGCTTGATAAAGCTTCCTCTGGCACGGAAGCGACAACAAAAGCCATAGAGAAACAATAGAGAAGCTTTTCTGCTGGCCGGAAACATGGAAAAAGGGCGCCATCGATTCTGCCGAATAATAGAAATGTGTTCCGGAAAGAATTGCATCGCCGCCAAGGCCGATTTCGCGATTTAAAGGGGAATTGCAAACTGACTCACGTGCTCTGTAGAGGGAAGCTTTGCCACAGTTCCACCCGTAAAGTCCATTACGCGAACGAGGTGTTTGGGAGGATGAAAAATGAAAAAGACAGGTTGGATAATCATCTCATTATTATTGATGCTGACGCTTTCCTGGTCAGTCGCGATCGCTGACAATGAGAAGTGTGAAGACAACTGGGAGAAAGACGGAGCTCTGTGCTACCCGGTATGCAAGCCCGGCTACAAGGGAGTCGGGCCTGTATGCTGGAAGCGCTGTCCGGAAAGCTATAAAGACGATGGCGCAACGTGCCGGAAAGACGCCCACATCATCAAGAGAGACAGCTATGGCCGTGGTATCGGGAAACCAATGCCCTGCAGGGACGGCATGGAGCGGGACGCAGGCCTTTGCTACAAGGAATGTCGCGACGGATACAAAGGGGTAGGGCCTGTATGCTGGAAGAGATGCCCTGAAGGTTACAAAACTGACGGTGCGACATGCCGGAAAGACGCCCATATTTTCAGCAAAGAAAGCTACGGCCGGGGTGTGGGCAAGCCGCTGCTCGGACTGGGTCAGGAAGAAAAAACCTGTTACGAAAAAGATTATGATAAGGATGGAGATGGATACGCTGATGAGAAAGCCCAAACAATAGGAGCCCGCAAATGGGCTTATAAGGTTAATTGTCCAAAGGGTTATGTAAACGAAGGAGGCGACAAGGTCGACACGGGCGACAAAGCCGAGTTGATCCATCCCAGGAGGGATGAAGTTCCGTTCAACGGCAAGGACGACAATTGCAACGGCAAGACTGACGAACCGACCTTCGATTATTCGACCAATCCAACCAGAAACGATGGATTCGATGTCAAGGTATACATCAACGATTCGAATACCAGGAATCACAAGAACAACCTTTATGCCCAACTCACGATCCAGAGTTTGATCAATACCAGCAAGACTATGCCCTTTGAACGTCAGAAAGTTAATGTGGTCGATGATGGTAAAATTCCATACGTGAAAATAAGTGTAAACAATCTGTCGCCGGCCAGCGTCTACAAAGTCAGTGTTCAATTCTCTTACAAAGATGGCACAGGTTATAAAAAGGTCGGCGCAGAATCAGGCCTTGAAAAGAAAGACTATCCCTATTACACGACAACGTGGTCGGATGATCCGGTGGAGCGCGCTCGCAGCGCCATATTGCTCAGGGGATTCAAGGAATACAACGTATCCAACCTTGGCAGGGTTGGATACAGGGGAACGGACAAGATCGACGGCACAAAATATGGAGCGAACAAAGACGAGCAATGGTGCTCGGAGTTCTATGTCTGGGTTACTCAGGACAGCCTGAAGAATATCAAGGGGCGAACCTATGTCGGGCGGCTTTTGGACTACTTCCAAGATCACAAGAGCACCTATGACCGCAGCCAGATCAGGGACCGGGCCAGGCGTGGCGACTATATAGCAATTTCCACCGAAGGGGATGACAAGAAAGACCATTCAGCCATGTTTCTTGCCTATGACGAGTCCACAGCATATATATGGACCCTCGAAGGGAATATAGGCAACACAGTTGTTGTCAAAGAGAGAAGCACGTCAGGGGACAAGGCAAAGCAAATCGCGAAGCTTGGAGGCATTGTGTCGAGCATGGTAAAATGAAAACATAGCAGCGAAAACCCTGCTGACAGTCCGGAGGCGCTCGCTACTGTCAAATAAAGTCGCGTTCAGGACCAATAAGGCTTCCGCATCGTTCCTTTGCGGAAGCCTTATTTTCTTGTTACGCGCCCCAAAAGCTCATCTGCCAATCCGGACTCCGGTCGCTACAAACCGCAGTTAACCCTTTCATAACGCGGGCTATTGACCGATCCTTTCAGATGAAAGCATTGGCTGCTGCCGCTCGTCAAATTCAAATTTTTGAATATCCGGATGTTTTGTATTTCCTTTCAATCTCACCATGGCTTGAGTGAACATGCGCCGCCCGTGCACAGCTTCTCACTGCGCCTCGGATTCTTGTAGTCGGTCGCGTCCAGACATAGTATAGAGCCTTTGAAGTCGGTCTTTGGAGGAGTTACGACGCAGAGCTTTCCCCGCTTTGCGTATGCGAGAATATTGTCCGTAAAGCGGTACTTCTCGTCCACTTCAAAGACCTCCATGAGCGGGAGGGATGCAACGTATGGAACGCCGCGGCTGTCCTTGCACTGGTTGTAATAGTACCTGCTTGGACCTTCAGGAATATGCAACGCCTCGCCCTTGTGATCTTGAATGCTCACGATTGGGCTGTTGCAACTGAGACCAATATTTTTTTGACATAGGAAAGATCACGCCTGAGCTCGACCAGGTCTCCGGACGTAGCCAGCCGATATTTGAAGTTGCCCGTGGCGGGGAAGTTGTTTTTATTCACTTCTTGTACGTGCTTTGCCAGCTCATCTACGTTTCTGAATCTTGTCTTGGGAACGATTTCCCAAAAACCCCGCGAGTACTCCTTGGTCTCATTATCCCGAATCCAGCCCAACACCACGTAGAAGTCATGAGGCCCGTCCAGATCGTCCAGTTTGTCACATAGCCGCACTTCGACCATTTCTCCGATGCGGATCATCTTGCATTTTGCAAAGTTAAAGAAAGAGGGAACGTTCCATGGCTTTTTCGTGTAGGCATCTTTCGTAGGATCGCCGAACGCATCGTGACTGAGCATGACTTCGCCGGCGCCGCGGTCGTAGGATTTCGGCGTCATGACCTTACCTCCCTTCGTGCAGGTGGCCCCAAAGTCTGTGTACCCGCTTGGACAGACTGACCAGCACACGGGGCCTTTGCCGTTGTAACCTGTCCGGCAGGGCGGGTAGCAAAGTAATCCGTCTTTATCTTGGTTGGCAGCGCATGTATGCAGAGGCTTACCCACGCCCCGACTGAACTTCTGTTTCTCGCAAGATACGCCAATGTCCTTCATCCCGGGTGGGCAATCCGGGCTGCAGACACAGCAGCCTTCCGCATGGAATCCCTCTTTGCACTTGGGATAAATGATTGCTCCATGTTTTTCGCAGCCCTGCGAGTGATCTTTCTTACAACGCGCGCGTGCACCATCTAAACTACCCGCCTTATCACCAATTTTCCAGGGATAACCGGCGCCCCGCCCATAGGCCTTTGGTTTCGAACAGTAGAGTCCGTCGTCGCGAAACCCGCTCGGGCAGTCTCGATAGCAGTAGGGTCCTATTCCGTGATAGTCCGAGCCGCACTTGTTATAGCAAAGACCGGCATCTGCATCTTGATCGGCGCCACACCCCATGGGTTTGCCGGCAGTGCGCCCATACGACGTCTTGGCCTTCGTCTCGATGGGCGCCCGGCAGGTCACTCCATCGTCGACCGTGCCGGCTGGGCAGTTCTCGAAGCACCGCGTCACGATCCCCTTGTATCCGGGCTTACAGGGCTTGTAGCACAGCCAACCTTCCTCCACGTATCCCGGACGGCAGCCGATCCCGCTCTTATTCGTGGGGAAACGGAACCCGTACGCGAAGTTCTTGAACGTGCCGCTATTGTCGCTTTTCCAAAACATCCGTTTGTTACCCCACAACTCAGTACCCAACATATTGAGGATGCCGCCTCCGTGTCTGGGGTCGAACACACTGTGGTTCGTAAGTGCTTCATAGCTATTCATCTTATCATTGTCATCTTCTTCCATGACCGGATGTGTGATGACCGTCTGTGGCACAGAAAGAAAATCATAGGCATAGACATTATTTTCGACAGTAAATTCCGACAAGGTCCTTTCAGCGTAGACTTGGTAATGGTCGTATCGACCGCCGGAGGTGTTCAAGTAACTTGGAGTCCGGAAGTAAAGTTCCACGGCGGGTTTGAAATCTCCTTGATTGAATGTCTTGCCGTCGATGAAATACTTTGGATCTTTGCCGTACTCGTAATGCTTGGTTGTGTACTGTGCCTGCATCCGCGCCCAGTAGCTGTGGCGCTGGTTCAGAAAGTAGGCATGTATTGCCTCCGGCAGTTGGTATTTTCATTCATTGGCATGGAGCATGTCTCCTACGTGACCTCTAAAATTGAGACCCGGCCGAGCGCCGGAAAAGAGGCCCATGATACTGAGCATTTCGTCATAGTGTACAAGCAGATATTCTTCGATGTGCTGATGGCTACGGCGGATGGGAGGGTATCGTATGCCCTGGTACGACTGGAAAGCTATCTTCGCGGTGATGGCGTCCATGGCGTTCCTCGCCGCATTTTTCAGTGTGATGTCATTGGCGTAGGCGAAGGTGTTGAAGAGGGGAAGGAACGTGATCCCCTGATATGGCCTGGCGTTGGTCTCGAAGAGATCATTGTGGAGGATGCGGGCGCATGCCTGTAGGATCCAGTCCCTGATGTGCGTCAGCTTCGCCGGATCGTATTTCGACGTCTCCTTGAACCCCGCCTCCCGGAGAAGCTTGCCTGTTTCGGTGTTGCCTTTCAGTTGCTCATGGACATACTGGTTGAGCAGATACTTGCTCGTGTTGATGCTTAGCGTGTGATCCTTTTTAATATTGAAAAGTAGCCTTACAATATGAGCGCGAGCTTCCGGCTTGAGATAGGTTTCGTCAAACTCCAGGAGTAACGTCATCACTCTTGCGAAATCCATGTCCAGATCGCCGGGTTTACCAGCCCACATGAATTCGGACCTGGTTCCCAATAGATGCGTGCTGGTTTCGAAAGCATCCTTCACGGCTTCCACAACCGTGTCCGGAAAGTTTGAGGGAGGGAGGTTAGAGTATGTTCCGTAATTCTTTTTCTTATCCCTCAGGGCTGCGAGGCCGTTCATGATACTTTCAGTCGAAATTCCTATCCTCCTTCCGCCGATAAGAGCAGCCTTCCAATTGTCCTTATTGGCGACCTTATTGGCGACAGCCTTCTTATGCATTTGGTTGAGTTTGTACTGAATGACGTTGTGGCGACGCTCCCAATACTTGTTGTTCGCCTCCTCGACGCTCTTCGGAAGCGTGAAGCTTTCCCCTGCCACAGCGGTCCCGGCCGCGAAATACGCC
This sequence comes from uncultured Syntrophaceae bacterium, assembly GCA_964460245.1. Classification (GTDB taxonomy): domain Bacteria; phylum Desulfobacterota; class Syntrophia; order Syntrophales; family Fen-1087; genus JAXDBM01. Next base: position 24,834 of record CAYWTL010000017.1, read on the forward strand.
AGTAATAACAGAAAAGACACGGCTATCCGATGAATTCTCATAATGCCTCCACAGTTTCCAGAAGCTTTCCTGACGATTCTGAACTACAAATATGAAGGTCGAGGCCTGATGTGTCACCGCTCACTTTCTGATCATTCCCCGGTGTCTCCCCTTTTGATTTATCTTCTTCTCCAGCGCCGCCGGCGGTCTACTGGCAATAGGGGATGTTTGCCGGATACTTTCTGACACTATCCGTGAGTTCTGCGATTTTTGAAGGGTCAATCGCTTCAACGGCGTCACCCAATATTCCAAAGCCGTCCGTTACCCATGCACCGGCCCATTTTGAGCAAGCATCCCGATCCGTCGAACAGGCCGCCCCGCACTCTGTGTTCATCTTGATTCCTTTGGCGGAGAGATTCTTGCACTCCGGCCAGCAGACAGGCCCGACTCCCTTATAACCAGGCGTACATGCTGAATAGCAGAGACCGGCATCAAAATGCTGACCGGCCGCACAGGATTTGGGAACAGTCCCCGCACCCCGGCCGTAGCTGACCTTCTTGACAATATGAGCGTCCAGGCGACATGTCGCGCCGTCATCGTGATAGCCGGAGGGACACTCCTTCCAACAGACGGGGCCCACACCTTTGTACCCGTCTTTGCATGCCTTGTACCACAACCCCGCCTGTTTCTGTCCGTCTTCGATCTTCCGTACCTTGCCCGCGCCCCGGCCATAGCTGTCCTTCTTGACGATATGAGCGTCCCGGCGGCATGTCGCACCGTCATCGTGATGACCGGACGGACATTCCTTCCAACAAACGGGGCCCACACCTTTGAATCCGGGTTTGCAGGCCCCATAGCACAGCCCGGCATCCTTCTCCTGTGTTTGCTCACAGATGGGAATTTTGCCGACTCCCCTTTCCTGACTTTTCTTCCAGCAAATTTTCTCATCCCATTGCTGCGCGGCCATAGCCGGCGGGATCGCCATGATCAAGCTCAGTAGAATGATTCCCACGGCAACAAGCCTTGATTCCTTCATAACCCACTCCTTTCTTTTTCCATTGGAGACAAAACGGTATGATCGGCTGCTGATGCGTAACACCTCAACGGTGGAGATATGAAATCACCACACCCCTTCTTCCTGATATTGACATAAAAAACCCCGCTCTCTTTTGAGAATCGGGGTTTCGTTTGTCGCGTGATGGCATCCCCCTTGGAAAAGGGTTCGGACGGGTTGTTAACTTTTTGACGATGCCTTATTCATTTTCTATGACGATCGGTCAAATTCATATAAAAGTCAAGATATTATTCCGAGAGATTTCTTTGGGTGCCGCAATCGTGGATGCTGAAATGGGGGGGATCACCAAAGCCTGGAGCGATTGCATGGCGGACGATGGCGATGGCCCGCCCTTGAAGTAATTCAGTCCAGAGAAGGTTCTGGGAAGACTGGGCTGAAACCAAACCGGGCAACAAGAAGCCCAGAACAAAAAAAACGACAAGACCGTTTAAACGTTGTAATTTCCATTTCTGGGTACGATTCGGATCTGCATGTTCCCTGTCCAAATTCTTGACCTGTCCGCCTTTGAATACCTCCGTCAGAAGATTGGCCTTGATGCCGGTGTTTGATTCTTTTTGTCCCGATTTCGCATAGCCGCTCATCCTCATGGTTTGTCAAAAAAATGGAGCCGAACCATTATCTTCTCGAGTAAAGAAGTAAGTCTTTATGGAGGGGGATCGACGGCGAGTCTCCAGATCTCTCCTGAATCGATGGCCACGTACAGCGCACCATCCGGACCCTGGACAAGAGTGCGCATGCGCTCCAACGGAATGCCAGAAACGCTTGAGGTGTTTATCGTCATTCCGTCCGCATTCATCTGCAATATCATGATGCGGCCACCTCGCAGAAATCCGACCGCCAGTTGCCCATTCCAAGCCTGCCAGTGCGCGCCGCTCAGGAAAACACAGGAACCCATGCCTTCTGAATTGCCGTTGTTGTTCCATGAAGCCCGAAGCGCCTCGGGGAATTTGTTGAGGTCGGTCATGGGCGTGGGTGTGCCATCGCGCTTGTTCGAGGTGTAACCGCAGTAATTGCTCAGGCAGGCAACGCCGGCTTCCGGTTTTGGATCCCATCCGCCGTTGCCGCCGGCCTTCAGCAGCGTCACTTCATCATTGTGTCTCGGTCCGTGCTCGCTTGCAAACGGTTCGCCCGTATTCGGGCGGAACGCGATGCCCTGAACATTGCGATGGCCGTAGGTGAAGATGCGTGGATCGCCGCCGGCTGGGGTATTGTTTCCCGGCGCAGCCCTGCCTTCACGGTCGATGCGCAATATCTTGCCGCCCAGGCTGGCGAGATCCTGCGGCAGATTTCCGTTGTGATTGTCACCGGTCGTCACGTACAAAAATCCATCGAACGGGCTGAAGCGAACGCGGCCGCCACTGTGTATCCCCGCTCCGCCCCACATGTTGGGTGCAACCTTGTAAGGGATATCCGAGATGATGTCTCTTCGCTCGCCAACTGTTGTGTAACCAGCATCGATAGTGATGCGCACAACACGATTTGTCTTCTTGCCGTTTAGATTTGAGGCCATGTAGACATAAATAAAACGGTTGTTCCTGAATTCAGGATCCACAGCCACACCGAGCATTCCGCTCTGGCCTTGGCAGAAGAAATCGCCGGCCAAGACGGCGGAGCCGGCCGCTCCGAACAGGCGGTAGACAGTCCCATCTGCACGTCTCACGGAAAGCCCCTTGCACTTTTCGGTAAAAAACATTGCCTTTTCAAACGTGAATGCCAGGTCCCAGGGTGAACTTAACTTGGATAAAAAGACCGTACGGTTCAATTTTGGCTCCCTGCCCTGCAGCGTCGCCGGAGCAGCAACCGAGGAGGCGTGTTTTTCGCTGCTGCCCTTGACATCAATTGCATTCAGGCAAACCGCCAAAAGTGCACTCAGTACAATCGTCATTGCTTGCTTCATGGACAACGATCTATTCGTTAGAAATTGAAAATGAAGTTTAGAAAAAGAAAAATGGGTCAGAATGTTTATCTAACCCATTGATTTTCTTGGTAGGCGATCTGGGACTCGAACCCAGGGCCTTTGGTTCCGGAGACCAACGCTCTATCCACCTGAGCTAATCGCCCATTGAAAAAAGGAAGTGTTCCTTACTATGGTCCGCAAGAATATTCAACTGTTTTCATGATTCCTGCTTTTTCGGCAGAGGCAGGTCCTTCAGGATCATGCGGACGGGTTCGCTGCGGTTCATGCTGTAGATGTGCAGCCCCGACACTTCATTTTGAATCAGGTCCACGGCCTGCCGGGTGGCATATTCAATGCCGTATTTCTCCACCTCCTCACTTTTGTCCTTCAGCCTGTCGATTTTCTCCCCCAAGAATCCGGGGATCGTGGCGCCGCAGAGGGAAACAATCCGATGCACCTGCTTGTAGTTGAGGATGGGGAAAATGCCCGGTAGAATGGGTATTCTAATGCCCATGGACCAGGCCCGGTCCCTGAACCGATAGAAAGCCTCATTGCTGAAAAACAACTGGGTCGTGATGAAATCGGCTCCGGCATCCACCTTGCGTTTCAGGTTTGCCAGGTCTGCTTCAAGGGAAGGGGCTTCGGGATGCACTTCCGGGTACCCGGCTACGCCGATGGAAAAATGGTCTGACTGCCTGATGAAGGCGACGAGTTCATTGGCGTGACCGAATCCTCCCGGCGACCGGACGAATTTTTCCACTCCGGCCGGAGGGTCTCCGCGCAGGGCGAGAATGTTCTCGATGTTTTCCGCTTTGAATAAACCCAGAATGCAAGCAATATCGTCCCGGGTCGACTGAACGCAGGTCAGATGGGCCAGCGCCTCGGTGCCGAAATCCTTTTTTACGCGCGATGCAATTTCAAGCGTCCTGTCCCGCGTGCTGCCGCCGGCGCCATAGGTCACCGAGATGAAATCGGGCTTCAAGTCAGCCAGCTCCTTGACGGTCGCGAACAGGTTTTCCAGATTGCCTTCCCGTGTCGGTGGGAAGACCTCAAAGGAAAGTGTAAAAATTTTCCTCTGGAAAAGCTCTTTCAGGTGCATATGCCCATGCCCTCGCTTTTTCCGCGTAAATGTCATTAAGGTGAATGAATGTCAATACTTTTTAGACATGCCTGTTGAAATCCCGAGGAGAATCTGATAGAGGTGCGAACATTAACCGGAATGGATTCGCAATGATAAAAACAAGAAACATCATTCTACCGCTGCTGTTGCTTTTTCTGTTTCTGCCGGCGCCGAATGCAGACGCCTTGGTCAAGATCCTGAATGTGCGGCACTGGGTTGCACCGGATCATACGAGGGTGGTGATTGACACCAGCAACGAGCCTGACTTCTTCGTTGAAAAAAACAAGGAAAAGATCCTGATCGATTTCAAGGAGGCAACCGTTCCGGATGAGATTCCGTCACGGCAAATGCTGAACAAACCCGGCATTAAAAGCATTTCTTGGATGCCCGTTCATCCGCAGACCATCCGGGTGGAGATCGCGCTCGCCGAACATGTCGATTCCAGCGTTTTCAAACTGAAGCGATTCGAGGAGAAGCCGGATCGCGTCGTGATCGACATCGAGCTTCCCGAAGTCGAGCAGAAAGAAGCCCGGGAGCGAGAGGAAGTCAAGGCCCAGAGGAAAACCAAGATCATCGTAATCGATCCGGGTCACGGCGGTGAGGATCCGGGCGCGATCGGATGGAACGGAACACAGGAAAAAGAGGTCGTCCTTAAGATCGGAAGGAAGCTTCGGGACATTTTAAACAAGAGGGATGGCTATCGTGCCTTCCTGACCCGGAGTGGTGACTATTACGTTCCATTCAGCAAGAGGCTGAAAATCGCCCGGGAATATGGAGCGGACCTTTTTCTCAGCATCCACGCTGATGCCGCCAGGTCCAGAAGTGCGCGCGGCCTTTCCGTTTACTGTCTTTCTGCCGCCGGCGCCAGCACCGAAGCCGCCAAGCTCCTCGCCAGGAAGGAGAATATGGCCGATATCATCGGGGGATCTCCCAATGGCGAGAGCAGCGATGAATCCGACCCCATTGTGCTGAACATGTTTCAAACCAACACGCTGAACGTTTCGAAAACATACGCGAAAAGTATCCTCAAGAGCATGAGGAATGTTCTTCCGCTCAAATTCGACTCGGTCCAGGGTGCACCCTTCCGCGTCCTCAAACTGCCGGAGATCCCATCGCTGCTCGTCGAAACGGCCTACATCTCGAACAAGAAGGAGGAACGGCTTTTGAACAGCAGCCACTACCAGAAACAGATTGCCGAGTCCCTGGCGGCCGCGATCGAGGAGTTTCTGCCCGTGGAACCGTCCGGTAAGCCGGTCCCGGCCGTCCGGAGGACAAAAAAAGAAGACCAACCGCAACCGACCCTGGTTGTAAAGGAAACGGAAAAAGTCGGGGACAAGGGGTCGAGGCAAGAGGATACCCGGGTGGAAAAGAGAGCGGTGGAGAGCCATGCGGTCGATGTGCCCGAACCGAAAATCTTGGTCTACAGGGTGAAGAAAGGGGATCGCCTCGAAAAGATCGCCAGGCATCACGATGTCACGCTGACTTCACTGCTGAAACTGAACAACATGAAGCTGCACGATCCGCTTCTCGAAGGCCGTAAAATCAAAATCGCAGTCGTCGAAAAGAGGATTGAAGAGATTCGAACCGAGCCCCAGCAACCGGTTCGAACAGCGGACAACGCGCTTCAGACGAACGGGAATTCGGCTTCCGTCCAGAAAGCCGACGTGACCGTTTACCGGGTCAGGGAGGGGGATAGTCTGGACAGGATTGCCCGAAGGCACGGGACGACGTTCGGGGCGCTTCTTAAACTCAATAAAATGAAGATCAACGAACCCCTTTACGTCGGGCGGATCGTGAAGTTGAGGGAGACGGATGCCGATCGGGAAGAGCCCTCAACTCCCGCGGTTGCCGCCAGGACGGGCAAGACGGAAAAATACACCTATTACCGGGTGAAGAAGGGCGAGACCCTGGAGTTGATCGCCCGCAGGAACGGTACAACCATCCGGAATTTGCAGCAGCTGAATCGAATGAAACCATCCGATCCGCTGCTGGCCAATCAGAAATTGAAGCTGCCCCAGCCCCCGTCACTTTAATGTTGGCGGTGTTAGATTTGCCCGATGCGATCCGCTCGCAGAGGCAGCCGGCCGGGACGCTGCAACGGAAGATTTTTCCGGTGACCCATCCTGCTTGGAAGGAGAACAGTGTTCATGAGAGTATTTGACGGGCTTCATGCCTTTATCTGGCAGGATTATTCAGACAACAACTGCAACACCTATTACATCGAGTCGGATCGAAAGATCCTGATCGATCCGGGCCACCTGCATCTTTTTGCCGCAGTCGAGCGGGAGTTGAAGAAATTGGGTGTCCCTCCTGAGCCGCTGGACGTGGTTCTGGCAACGCATGGGCATCCCGATCATCTGGAGGCATCGGTAAAGTTCGGAAAGCCGGCGCTTTTTGCCATGAACCGAGAAGAGCACGCCTTCATCCGCGAAATGGCGGCGGGTTATTTCACGGTGCCCGAGGCCGATTTTTTTATCGGGGCAGGGGATCTGAACATCGGGAAGGTTGATTTTGAGGTGTTCGTCACGCCCGGGCATTCTCCCGGTTCAATCTGCCTTTACTGGAAGGATCGAAAGGCGCTATTCACGGGTGACGTGGTCTTCAAACAGGGGATCGGCCGCACGGACCTGCCCGGCGGCAACTCCAGGGATCTGAAGCGGAGCATTGTCAGGCTCAGCGAGCTCGACGTGGAATATCTGCTGACCGGCCACGGCGATATCGTCACCGGTCGGGACAAGGTTCGGGAGAACTTTGCCATGATCCAGGATTACTGGTTCAATTACCTCTGACCGGGGAAATCTCTTTCTTGAAATCCTCTTTCATTTTCTGGATTATTGTCTGAAGCGCTTCGTTCCGAGCCGGGTTGGGAATGACGGCTGATCCGGAGATGTTTCGATCCGCCAGCGCCCGTTTCAACCTTGCTGCGATATTTTCCTTTTCCGACTCGATTTCCTGCCGGAACCGGCCGAACCTGTCCCGCAAAGAACGTGTGTCGATCCCTGAGGCCTGCTCAAGCGCCTCGAAGATCTTCCGGTTTTCGCTTTCGGGCTCCAGATGCTCCCGCAGTTCGGATTCCAGCATTTGCCGACAGTCCGGAAAGTTTTTTTCCATGCTTTCCATCTCCGCTTTGAGTGTACTGGCGCTGATCAGGCCGTCGAGATATTTTTGAACCGATCCTTTGATCTTGCCCGCGGTATCCTTTCGCTGCAGAATCTCTTTTTCTTCCTCGGTCAGGGTCAGGTTTTTGGTCCGTTCCATAATCAGTTCGAGAGTGCTTTTGATTTCTGCCATGTCGTTTGTCTCTCCTTCGCCGTCAATGGCAAATAGCTTAGTTTTTCCGGATAATCAAGGTTTTTCATCCGGCCTGAAAATGGCTTGATCGGGCCGAGGGACCCTGTTATAAAGACGGGGCATGCCCGTTCACCTGATGCTGATGCAGATTGGTACATGTGATTGACTGTGTGAAGATTCGGAGTCGCGATGGTTGAAAAACTTTTGGTATCCTGGAGCAGCGGTAAAGACAGCGCGCTGGCCCTCTGTGCGGTGAAGCGAGGAGGAGACTATGAAATCAGGGCACTGTTGACAACGCTTGTGGAGGAAAAGAACCGGATCGGCGCGCATGGTCTCAGGCGTGTCCTGCTGGAGCGCCAGGCATTGTCATGTGGATATCCTCTTGAAATGGTTTTGCTTCCGGTCGCAGCCGCCAATGAACAATATGAAACCGCCGTTGATAAAGTGATCGAGAAACACCGGAAAGAAGGCACATCGGCGGTTGTCTACGGAGATATCTTTCTGGAAGACATTCGAAAATATCGTGAAAAACAACTTGAAAAAGCAGGGATGAGTGCACTTTTTCCCCTGTGGCGTCGGGATACATTCGAGCTTGCCATTGAATTCATCGATCTCGGTTTCAGGGCTGTGATCACCTCCGTGGACACCCGTATTCTCGACAAGGGGATGCTCGGGAGACCCTACGATCGCAAGTTCCTGTCGGAACTGCCTCCCGGCGCAGATCCCTGCGGCGAAAACGGCGAGTTTCATACTTTCGTCTTTGACGGTCCGATTTTCCGTGAAAGCATTCGCTACACCGTCGGGGAAGCCTTTCCGGAACTGGACCATTTCTGGTTCCGCGATCTCGTTCCGGCTTGAGAGAGGATGCGGTCATGACCGACCTGTTGCTCTGTCTGCTGGTTTTCCTCGTCACGGCCTCCGTCCTGCTCATCGCGATGGTCATGGTCCGCACAAAAGGGCGTCTGGATGCCCTCGAAAAAAACCTGGATCGCATGGAGCGGTTTTCGCGGGAGGACATGGCTCGAAACCGCGAAGAGATGGGCCGTTCCCTGCGGGAATTCAACGAATCGCTGCTCAACCGGATGGACGAGAGCGCGGCGCGGAGCATTCAAAAACTGGACAGGATCGATGAGACCGTCGATCACCACCTGAAAACGCTCCAGGAGGACAACAGCCGCCGGCTGGAAGAGATCCGGGCAACGGTGGATGACAGGCTTCAGGACACACTGGAAAAACGGCTGGGGGAATCCTTCAAACTGGTCAGCGATCGGCTGGACATGGTCCACCGGGGACTGGGGGAAATGCAGACATTGGCTTCTGGCGTCGGGGACCTGAAGAAAGTCCTGACCAACATCAAAACGCGTGGTGCGCTGGGCGAGATCCGGCTCCAGAGTCTGCTGGAGCAGATTTTGAGCCCGGAACAGTATCAAAGCAACGTGGCGACCAAACGGGATAGTGCGACGCGCGTTGAATTTGCGATCCGGCTGCCGGGCCGGGATGCGGCGGAGAATCACCCGGTGTGGCTTCCCATCGACGCCAAGTTTCCCCAGGAGGATTATCTGCGGTTTCTCGATGCCCAGGAGTCGGGGAATGCAGACCGGGTGGAGGATACGTCGCGACAGCTCGACCGCATCATCAGGGAAATGGCAAGGAACATCCGCGACAAGTATCTGGACCCCCCCCACACGACGGATTTCAGCATCATGTTTCTGCCGACGGAAGGGCTCTATGCCGAGGTCCTGCGCCGCACCGGGCTGTTTGAGCTGCTCCAGAGGGAATTCAAGGTTGTCGTTGCCGGGCCGACTACCCTGGCGGCCCTTCTGAACAGCTTGCAGATGGGGTTCCGGACGTTGGCCATCGAGAAGCGGTCCAGCGAAGTCTGGACCCTTCTCGGAACGGTCAGGACGGAATTTTCGACATTCGGCGCGATCCTGGACAAAACGCAGAAGAAGCTCCAGGAGGCGACCAGCACCATCGAGAAGGCGGCGACGCGGACGCGGGCCATCGAACGGAAATTGAAGGATATCCAGACCGTTCCGATCGATGAGACATGTGGTCCCACTGGCGAAGCGGATGTAACGGAAGGAAACGGAATCGGTGGGCAGGGCAGCGACGGCAGGTCGTGTGAGAATAGCGGTAATCTTTGAAAATATTGGCGAACAGGAGGTGTCATGAGATGAAGGTCGTTGCTTTGAACGGGAGCGCCCGGAAGGACGGGAACACGGCAATACTGATCAATGCGGTCTTCGAGGAACTGAAAAAGGAAGGCATCGAAACGGAGATGATCCAGATAGCGGGCAAGAAAATCCAGGGTTGCCTGGCCTGCTACAAGTGCTTCAAGAACAAGGACCGGCGCTGTTCTGTGGACAGGGACATCCTCAACGCCATCATTGCCAAAATGGAAAAGGCAGAGGGAATCCTGCTGGGCTCACCGACCTATTTTTCCGATGTCAGTTCGGGGATGCGGGCATTTATCGAACGGTGCGGCTTTGTAGGACGCGCCAACAGCTACATGTTCAAGGGCAAGGTCGGCGCATCCGTCGTGGCGGTCCGGCGCGCCGGCGCCGTTCAAGCCTTCACGTCCATGAACCTTTTCCTTCACTACATGCAGATGGTCATGCCGGGCGCCAGCTACTGGAGCCTGGCCCTTGGGCGGGACCCCGGGGACGTACTGAAGGACGACGAGGGCATGCAGACGATGCGGGACTTGGGCCGGAACATGGCTTGGCTGCTGAAAAAGCTCCATGCCAAGGCATGATCGGCGTCAACGCCCGCATAAGTGGAAAAATTGAAATAATGATGGTTGAAAAACCCTTTTTATGGTAGAAGCGCACCGGTTTTTCAATAGCCGGCTCGGAAAACAGGCGAAAAAGCAGAGTCGAGCTGCTTAAAAACATACTGGAGGTCATAATGAGTAGCGAAAATCTGGAATCGAAAAGATGGCTGATCGCCATTGCGGCGATCGTCAT